>NZ_JBFAYA010000012.1:0-241198 GCF_040681095.1 Streptomyces sp. NPDC051909
CGATCTGCGGGACGCCGCGCGGGGCCGGCGGGAGGCCGGTCAGCTCGAACATGCCGAGCTTCTTGTTGTACGCCGCGATCTCGCGCTCGCCCTGGAAGACCTGAACGGTGACCGACGGCTGGTTGTCCTCGGCGGTGGTGAAGACCTCCGAGCGCCGGGTCGGGATCGTGGTGTTGCGCTCGATCAGCTTGGTCATGATGCCGCCCTTGGTCTCGATGCCGAGGGACAGCGGGGTGACGTCGAGCAGCAGGACGTCCTTGACCTCGCCCTTGAGGACACCGGCCTGCAGGGCCGCCCCGACGGCGACGACCTCGTCCGGGTTCACACCCTTGTGCGGGTCCTTGCCCGTCAGCGACCTCACCAGAGCTGTCACCGCGGGCATCCGGGTCGACCCGCCGACCAGGATGACGTGATCAATGTCGGCGACCTTGATGCCCGCGTCGTCGACCGCCTGGTGGAACGGCGTCTTGCAGCGCTGAAGCAGGTCTTCGGTGATCTTCTCGAACTGCGCCCGGGTCAGCTTCTCCTCCAGGTGCAGCGGCCCCTCGGCCGAGGCCGTGATGTACGGCAGGTTGATGGACGTCTCCGTCGCCGACGACAGCTCGATCTTCGCCTTCTCCGCGGCCTCACGCAGACGCTGCACCGCCATCTTGTCCTTGGACAGGTCCACGCCGTAGCCGTTCTTGAACTGCTTCACCAGATGATCGACGATCCGCTGGTCCCAGTCGTCACCACCGAGATGCGTGTCGCCGTTCGTGGCTTTGACCTCCACGACGCCCTCGCCGATCTCCAGGAGGGACACGTCGAAGGTGCCGCCACCGAGGTCGAAGACGAGGACCGTCTGGTCGTTCTCCTTGTCCAGGCCGTACGCCAGCGCGGCCGCGGTGGGCTCGTTGACGATGCGCAGGACGTTGAGCCCGGCGATCTCGCCCGCCTCCTTCGTGGCCGTCCGCTGAGAGTCGTTGAAGTACGCGGGCACGGTGACGACAGCGTCATTGACGTCCTCGCCCAGGTAGGACGCAGCGTCCCGCTTCAGCTTCTGCAGCACGCGCGCGGAGATCTCCTGCGCGGTGTACCGCTTGCCGTCGACCTCGCCACCCGCGGGGAACCGCCAGTCCGCCTCGCCCATGTGCCGTTTGACCGACCGCACGGTGCGATCCACGTTCGTGACCGCCTGCCGCTTGGCCAGCTCACCGACGAGCACGTCACCGCCCTTGGCGAAGGCGACCACGGACGGTGTGGTCCGCGTGCCCTCCGCGTTCGCGACGACCGTCGGCTCACCGCCCTCCAGGACGGAGACCACCGAATTCGTCGTTCCCAGATCGATACCTACCGACCGAGCCATCGTCGGCCTCCCAACCATCGCCGAGGCACGTCGAACCAGGACGTCCTATCCGGCGCTTTCCCCGCACAGCCGTGGGCATGCCAGCTGTCCGTTTGGAAGGGCCGTTGCGGGATATTCGCCTGCGTGAGGGATGCATCGGGGAACAGATGGGAGGTCTCTCATGGCCCTGCCGATTCGCCGTGGTAGCTCTCCGCAGCGGCGCGGTCCGATGTGGGGGTCCTGGGATCCGTTCAGCGAATTCGAGGACATGTGGAGCCAGATGGGCAGGCTCCTGGAACGGGCAGCGGTTCCCGCGGCCGGGCCCGACGCCTGGACACCCATGGTCGAGGAGGAGGAAGAGGAGAACGCGTACATCGTGCGGGCCGAGCTGCCCGGTATACCGGCCGAGAACCTGAACATCGAGCTCGACGGCAGCGAACTGCACATCAGCGGCGAGCTGACCGAGGAGCGGCCGGGCAAGGTGCTGAGCCGCCGCAGCGGGAAGTTCGCCTACCGCACCACACTCCCGTCGGCGATCGACAGCGACGACATCGACGCCGACCTGAGCGACGGCGTGCTCACCGTTCGCATTCCGAAAACGGAGGAAGCCAAGCGCCGCAAGATCGAGATCGGACAGCACAAGCAGATCACCGGCGAGACCGCCTAGTGTCCTGAGTCGGAGATTCTTAGGTAGTTCTCCCAGCCCCCGGACTCTGGACCGACGGTTCCAAGTCGAGCTCCAACCTCGTTGGAAGCGGGCATGACCACTGGTCGATCGAAGCAGAGATCTACCGAAGAACTTCCGACTCAGGACACTAGTACTGCAGCCGCAGTTGTTGCGACCGTCGGGTCGGACGCTTGTTGAGCCGGACACGGCCGTGCGTTGATCGACCGCGAGCTGTACGAGCGCCGGGCGGACGCGTGGATCGGCGAGGACATCGTGTTCGCCACCAAGCCCGCCCTGGCCAAGGCGATGCTTGAGCGGGCGGTGGCGGCTGGTGTGCCATTTCGCTGGGTGGCCGGAGACGAGGTCTACGGCGACAACCCCCGCCCTCAGGTCCTGGCTGACCAGTCGGTGGCTGGCGTATGTGCCGGCCATCGGCTACAAGCACCGGCTCGGGCCGCGCGGGCAGAACGCCCGCACGCTGGCGGCGATCCTGCCCGAGCAGGTCTGGGGAGATTCGCTCGGCGGGCGACGGCGCCCACGGGCTGCCCGAGTACGCCTGGGCCCTCCTACCGCTGCCAAACCGCGAGGCCGCCGACGGCTTCGCGGTCTCGCTGTTGATCCGCCGCCACCCAGCGACCGGCGAGCGGGCGTATGAGGTGGTGCACGCGCCGTTCGACACACCCCTGGCGGAGATCGTGCGTAACTGCGTCTACAGAATGGGGCCTGTGATCTCCCACCCCGAAGCCGCTTCACGCCAACCGCGCGCTACCGTGCAGTTCACGCGCGGCAAGGAGTGGCAGGGCGATCATGAACGACGAGACGATCAAGGTGGGCGACATCCTGCGTGTCAGCTGTGCCTTCACTCCCACACGGGTGGTCGAGATCTCAGAGTGGCACGTGTCCATTGCCTGGCCATGGGAACAGATCGACCCTGACTCTGAAATCCAGTGGAACGGCCAGTACGCCATCCCGCGCAGGCAAGGCTCCTCCGAGTCTCGGCTCAGCCTCTTCCAGACCGATCCCGCCCCCTGGACGCTATCTGCGGGTGACAGCTGTGGCGTGGGTATTCCCGAGCAGTTGGTACGGGTAATCGACATCGAGCACTGCGATCCACCTCAAGAGGTTGGGTGGCTGCCGCGCCCTCACACGATGTTGATCGTGCTACCCGCCGACTACGAGGACCCCCAAGGGCTCGCTGAAGGCGACACGATCTCCGCACCATCTGTGGCGCCGGTCCGGTTCGAGCGTGTGCAGCAACAACCTGATCCAGCAGGTTGACAGGCTGGCCCGATTGGCCGGGTAGTCGCGGACCACGGCACCTGCGGCTGCAGTACCAGCCGCCGCTGCCGGCGCGAATGATCAAGCTGTCGAACGGTGAACTCAGGTGCCGCCCTCCAGATTTGGATGCCTGGTGGGAGGCATGTGGAGTCGATTCCAGGTCAGGTGGACCGTCAGTGGGCGCGAGTGGTCCGAGTCGTTCGCCGCCTACGCGCTCGCTGCGAGCAGGCACGCGAAGCTGCTTACTGCAGCACGCGAGGGCGAGTCCTTCGACGAGGCAACCGGCCTGCCGGCCTCCGAACTTCGGGCGATCAGGCAGCGCACCACCTGGTACGACCTCGTTCACGAATACATCGACCAGCGGTGGGAGCGCACACCAGGAAATGCCCGCCGCACCCTGGCCGATGCGTTCGCGACCGTCACACCAGCCCTCGAAGGCGTTCAGCGGGACGGTGGCCCTCAGCCTGGTGGATCGGCGTGCCCTGGCCCTCGGCGACAGGATCGGCGAACGGCTGCCCCACCTTCCCGCCGTCTGGCATGCGGTGACGCTGCGACAGCTCCTCCGGCGCACCAGCGGCCTGCCCGACTGCAGCCGGAGCCAGCCGTTCCAGGACATCGTCCGCGCCGACCCCCGCCACCACTTCCACTCCCGCCGGCTGCTGGAGTTCGTCGCCGACCAGGACCTCGCTTTCCCGCCCGGCAGTCGCCACGGCTGATCGAATTCGGACGACTTCGCGGTCGTGTTGATGGCCGAACAGGCCCAGGGGGCGTCCGCACGAGTCGCTGCTGCGCGACCTGGTGTACCGGCCGCTCGGCCTTTGCACCACCCGGTGCGGCCTCGTCCGCGGCCACACCGGCAACACGCCCGGCTGTACCCGGTCCGCCGCAGCCACCCCCGACGGCCGCCGCACCGTCACGGCTTCCGTGACCAGCCAGGTCCCGCTCGACCCGGCCCTGTTCACCCGGCTGCGGGTGACCGAGGAGAAGTTCGTCCGCGCCTTGCCGGACCACGGGCACCCCGGAGACCGGCTTCGACGGCCGCGCACCGGTCGGGCCACGACCGGGCCATGGTGGGGAAGCCTCTACGACGGTGCAGGGCGCGATTACGGCCGAAAGCAGCGTGGTTGGGGTGAACCAGGAGATACGTGTTGGTAACTTTCGGGAGTTGATCAAGGTCGACGCCCCGTTCGCGGAGCCGTTGGCCCGAGCCACCCCCCCCAAGCAAGGAACCACATTGGCCCGCACCATCCGTACGACGGCCCTTCCGCTCGCCCTCTCCACCCTTCTGCTGTCCGCCGCCCCAGCGTTCGCCGACGCTCCGACCCCGCACCTGGACGCGGTGGAGCAGTCCCTGCGCCAGGTCTCTCCCGGCCTGGAGGGCTCCGTGTGGGAGCGCACGTCGGGGAACCGGCTGGGTTCCTCCGACCCCGGCGCCTCCGACTGGCTGCTCCAGACCCCCGGCTGCTGGGGCGATCCCACCTGCGGCGACCGTGCCGGCTCCCGACGCCTGCTGGAGAAGGTGCGCGAGGACATCGCGAACGCCCGGCAGAGCGTGGACATATCCACGCTGGCCCCGTTCCCCAACGGCGGCTTCCAGGACGCGATCGTGGCCGGCCTGAAGGAGGCGACGGAGAAGGGCAACCGCCTCCAGGTCCGCATCCTCGTCGGCGCCGCGCCGGTCTACCACGCCAACGTCATCCCGTCCTCCTACCGCGACGAGCTGGTGAACAGGCTCGGCTCGGCGGCCGCGAGCGTCACCCTCAACGTGGCCTCGACGACGACGTCGAGGACCGCCTTCTCCTGGAACCACTCCAAGCTGGTCGTGGTGGACGGGAACTCGGTGATCACCGGCGGCATCAACAGCTGGAAGGACGACTACCTCGACACCACCCACCCGGTGAACGACGTCGACCTCGCGCTGTCCGGCCCGGCGGCGGGCTCCGCCGGTCGCTACCTCGACACGCTGTGGGACTGGACCTGTCGCAACAAGAGCGAGTGGACCGCCGTCTGGTTCGCCTCCTCCAACGGTGCGGGCTGCCTGCCCACCCTGCCCCGGCCTGCCGCCCCGTCCGCCGACGGTGACATTCCCGCCCTCGCGGTGGGCGGCCTCGGCGTCGGGATCCGGCAGAGCGACCCGTCCTCGTCGTTCCAGCCCGTCCTGCCGAAGGCCGCCGACACCACCTGTGGATTCGGTGTGCGTGACCACACCAACTCCGACCGCGACTACGACACGGTCAACCCGGAGGAGAGCGCCCTGCGGGCACTGGTCGCGAGCGCGACCGAGCACGTCGAGATCTCGCAGCAGGACCTGAACGCGACCTGCCCGCCGCTGCCCCGCTACGACATCCGGCTCTACGACACACTCGCCGCGAAACTCGCCGCCGGTGTGAAGGTGCGCATCGTCGTCAGCGACCCGGCCAACCGGGGCACCATCGGCAGCGGCGGCTACTCGCAGATCAAGTCGCTGTCCGAGGTGAGCGACGCCCTGCGCGGCCGCCTCACTGCCCTGACCGGTGACGTGCCGAAGGCAAGGGCCGCGATGTGCCGGAACCTGCAGCTCGCGACCTTCCGCGCCTCGGACAAGCCGACGTGGGCGGACGGCAAGCCGTACGCCCAGCACCACAAGCTGGTCTCGGTGGACGACTCGGCCTTCTACATCGGCTCGAAGAACCTGTACCCCTCCTGGCTCCAGGACTTCGGCTACGTGATCGAGAGCCCCGCTGCCGCGCGCCAGCTGGCGGACGGGCTGCTCGCGCCGCAGTGGAAGTACTCGCAGGCGACGGCGACGTACGACTACACGCGCGGCGTCTGCCAGGGCTGACGTCCGCCCGACCGGCACCTCGGGTCAGCGTGTGCGCTGACCCGAGGTGCCGGTCGGCGCCGTGCATGGAGGCGGTGGACCCGCGCGGCTGCCGGCGTCGCGGCCCAGCTCGGCGGCGACGTGTGCGTCGGGGGCGGCCGCAGCAGCCACGTTCCACCAGCAGCCGCCTGCCGTGGCTGAGTGGGCGCGCATCACGGTGAGATACGAAGACCTCCGTGCGGTGCGGTCCTGGACGCCTCCACCGCACCGGAGGTCTTCGCGTGATCAAGACCCGGTCCCGTCAGCAACCCTGCGGGTCAGCGCCCCTGGGGCCGGGGCCAGTCGGGACGGCGGCCGCTGAGGCCGATCACGCGGTCCAGCAGGGGCGCGCCGTCCGGTACCGCGACGACCGGCCCGAAGAATCCCTCGCCGGAAGCGTCATCAGCCGGAGTCAGCAGACCCTCGGAGACCCGGAGCTCCTCCTCACTCACCTCGTAGCTCTGGCCGCTCGCCCGCGCCAGGTCCCAGCCGTGGATCAGCAGTTCGTCGAGCGCGACCCGGCCCATGACGGCGGCCGGCAGGTCGACGCCGCCCGCCTGCGTGTTCCCCTCCCATGCCTCCGGCTCCCGCCAGGCGGCCGCCAGCTCGTTCAGCGCCTTCGGCAGGGCCGTCCGCCAGTCGTCCGCCAGTACCGGACGGGATGAGCCGGGCGGTGTGCCGGTCGTCGGCCCGAACTGCTTGCGGGCCGCGTCGCGGAAGGCGACGCTCAGCCCGGCGACATGAGCGAGTAGCTCCCGTACCGCGTACTCGGGGCAGGGCGTCGGGTCGTCGAGCCGCTCGTCGTCGATGCCCTCGGCGAGCCGGGCGACGCGCTCCGCGGCCGCCCCCAGGTCGATCGGTGCCATGCGTGATGCGTTGTCCATGCAGGGCGGACCGCCGGGGCACCGGAAACTCATCGCTCCGCGTCCATCTGTTCTTCGTACTCCCCGAAGGTTCCTGCCCTGGGTGGCCCGGCACCGCCGCCGCCGGATCTGGTGGGTCGATCACCTGCGGGGCGGTCCTGCTGTCCGTGACTGTCCTGTGGTCATGGTCAGGGCGGGAGAATGGCCACGAGACCGTTGTGCGGGTCGCGGCGGACCCCTCCAGCCGGCGAGGAAGCCGCCGAGCACGGTGCCGGTGAGAGCCCGATGCCCATGGGGAAGAGGACGAGGAAGGCGACCTGGGTACTGAATCCGTAGACGTCCACCAGCAAGATCACGCCGAACGACACGGCGAGAAGATCCATCGCGAGGGCGAGCTGCGCCACGATGCAGCCGACGTGGAGAGGTTTCGCCCGACCTTGACGACCGGAGGCGGCTGCCTGTCCAGCCGTTGCTGCGGGTGCAGCCGGTACCCGTAGAGTCGCCGCCCTCGTCCCGCGTCCCGCCCACTGTGCCGTGGCCAGGATGCGTACGTCCTCAGGAGCCGGGAATCCGCCCAGCCGCTCCTGGGAGAGCCCTTCCCACCGCTCGTAATCCTCTCGATGCCCGTCATGACGAATCAGAGTCTGGGAAGAGCCTCCGACAACCGGTGCCCCGCACCCGGCGTCGCACCGCTTCGCTTCAGCTGCTGCTCCGGGTGCGCGGGGCCACGCGTCCTTCGGCCTCCGGCGTCGGTCGTCCTACCCCGGCCGACTCGCGGAAGGCGTCGAGGAGCGTGCGCAGGACGGGCTGTTCCAGGGAACCGGCCCGGATCACGGCGTGGATCGCCCTGACCGGCTCGGGGTGCCTGACGCGGCGGACCGCGACGCCGGGGTGACGGGCGCTCAGTCCGAGCTGGGGGACGAGGCTGACGCCGAGACCGGCGGCGACGAAGCCCTGTGCGGTGGCGTAGTCCTGCGACGTGGCCGCGAAGTCAGGGCTGAAGCCTGCCGCGGCGCAGGCGTCGGTGACCGGGGCGAGGCAGGGGCCGGGGGGCTCGCTTCGGACCCAGGGTTCACCGGCGAGATCGGTGAGGTCGAGCACGCGCTTGAGGGCGAGCGGATGTCCGGAGGACAGCACCGCGCGGTACGGGTCGTCGAGCAGGTGCACGACCTGGAGGCCCCGCCGGGGCGCGTCGGCCGGTGGCCGGACGACCAGGGATTCTGATCCCCGTTCCCGCCCCGACACCGGCTCCGACGCCGCTTCTGTTCGGCCGCCGCCCACCCGACGTCAGTGATCGCCCCGCCCCTCGCCCCCCGGACTAACGGCCCGGCTCCGAGCGCCGCAGCCACCGTCGAACGGATCTGTCGCGGACGCGGAGGGTCACGGATCGCCGTGTCCGCCGGGTGGGGCTGCCCGGCTCTCGGTGGGCTCGGGCGCGGGCCCGGCGGGCGGACCCGGCGAGGGCTCGCCGGCCCCGAGGTGCTCCAGGACCTCCGCCAGTTCCTCGCAGGCGCGGCGCACCGAACGGCGGGTCGCACGCTGCTCGGTGATGACGGAGGCGAGGAGCAGAGCGGTCAGGGCGGCGGAACCGTTGAACGTCTGGAGCTTGACCATGATCTCGACGTCCGACAGGCGGAAGAACGCACCCTGGTCGGAGGTTGCCACGAAGGTGGCGAGTACGGACGCGAAGAGCGCGCACAGCACGCTGCCGGCGAGCTGGAAGCGGAGCGCTGCCCAGACCAGCAGGGGGAAGACGAGGAAGAGCAGGCCCATCGGACTGAGCACGGCCAGGGGGACGAGAACCAGGGTCGTCAGACCCAGAAAGGCCGCCTCCTTCCAGCGCCGTACCCGGAACCGTCCGGCCGGCCCCGCGAGTACGAGCAGGAGCGGAGCGACGAGCAGAACCCCCATCGTGTCGCCCGCCCACCAGGCCAGCCACACGGCCCAGAACTCGCTCTTGTCCAGGGAGCCTGTCACCACCTGCAGTCCGACCCCCGCGGTCGCGCTGATCAGCATGGCGCCGAACCCGCCGAGGAAGACCAGCGAGACTCCGTCCCGCAGCCGCGCCATGTCAAGCCGGAAGCCGACCCGTCTCAGCAGCAGGAAGGCGCAGAGCGGCGCGACGGTGTTGCTCACCACGGTGACCACTGTGGTGGGCCCAGGGGTGGTGAGGGAGGCGATGACGAGGAAGGAGCCGAGGGCGATCCCGGGCCAGACCCGCGCGCCGAACAGCAGCAGGGCGGCGACTGCGACGCCGGTGGGCGGCCAGATGGGGGTGGCCACCACGCCGCCGACGACGAGGCGGCCCAGCAGGCCGAGCCGTCCGGCCGCGTAGTAGCAGACCGCCACAGCCAGCGAAATCAGCGCCGCCTCGGTAAAGGGCCGGAACTGCCGAATAACCAACACGCCAGCCATCAGACACCGGCCGGGCCGCCACGACCGGGCAAGAACCCCTGCGTGTCGGGCGTCGCTGTCCGGCACGAGTCCGGACCGGCTGGAGTCCGGAGCCGCTGGTGGAGCCGGACCGGCCCGGGGTCTGGCCCGAACCGGGGCGGGCCGACCCGGGGCGAGCCCCCGTCACCCCTCGACTGTCGACCGGGCCGGACCGCCGTCATGGCCGACGACCAGGACGGCTGCGTCGTCCTCGTGCCCCACCGTGGCCGCCAGCTTCATGACGGCGGTGGCGAGCGCGTCGACGTCCAGCCCGGCGACGGCGGTGATCCCGGCGAGCCGCGTCACCCGGTCCAGACCCTCGTCGACGTGGAGCGAGGGCCCCTCCACCACCCCGTCGGTCAGGAGGACGAAGACACCGTCGGCGGTG
Source organism: Streptomyces sp. NPDC051909 (assembly GCF_040681095.1). Classification (NCBI taxonomy): domain Bacteria; kingdom Bacillati; phylum Actinomycetota; class Actinomycetes; order Kitasatosporales; family Streptomycetaceae; genus Streptomyces; species Streptomyces sp. NPDC051909. The sequence goes on from NZ_JBFAYA010000012.1 coordinate 9,793, forward strand.
AGCCGGTGGCGCGTGGCCGGGTAGTCGACGTCGCGGAGCACACCGAGCGGAGGCCCGCCCTCGCTGTCGTCGATGCCGGAGCGGCCGTCGGTGGTGGCCCAGATGTAAGGGATGTGACCGGCCCGGGCACACTCCAGGGTGCCGGCAGCGGGGTCGAGCCGCAGGAAGGTGCAGGTGGCGAAGAGGTCGGCGCCCAGAGAGATCAGCAGGTCGTTGGTGCGACCGAGCAGCTCTCCCGGGTCTCCGGTGACGGAGGCCAGCGCGCGCAGTGCCACGCGGACCTGCCCCATGAAGGCGGCGGCCTCGATGTTGTGCCCCTGCACGTCACCGATGGACATGCCGATCTGCCCGCCGGGCAGGGAGAAGGCGTCGTACCAGTCACCGCCGACGTTGAGCCCGTGGTTGGCGGGCTCATAGCGGACGGCCAGCCGGGCGCCCGGAAAGCTGGGCAGGTCCGAGGGCAGCATGCCGCGCTGCAGGGCCACGGCGAGCTCGACACGGGAACGCTGCGTCTCGGCCAACTCCCGGGCCCTGGCGGTCAGCGACCCGAGCCGGACCAGAAGGTCCTCGCTGTTGTCGGCCGGCCGTCTGCGGAACATCGATCACTCCGACATCACGACAATCCTCGCATCGCTTCGTCCCGGTCTCCAGCACGCGGGACCAAGGGGGACCACCTCGGTACGAACAGGTCCTTCCCCACTCTGCCCGGAGGGCACGACGCCCGCATCTCATCGACCCCGCACCCCGGCCCGAAGGCGCCGCCAGGAGATCCGGGCCCGGATCCGGGCGCCCCTCCTGGGCATCGCCCGCCGCCGACGACGTCGTGCGCCCCCTGCAGGATCGTGAGAACCGCGTCGACCGCGAGACCCTCACCCTCGGCTACGCGGGCGTGTTCTCCAGCTTCCTGCGCCACGCCGAAGCCGCCGCTCGCCGGCACGGCCTCGACACCCGCGCGATCCTCGTCGAGGTCGGCCGGCGCAAGATGGTCGGCGGCCAGGAGGACATGATCACGGACATTGCCCTCGACCTCGCGGCGGCCGGCTCCGCCGGCTGACCGGGAGAGACCGGCGCCGATCACCTGTGGCCGTTCGGTGGAGACGGCGTCACCGACGCCAGGGACGGACTCGGCAGGACACCGGTCTTGCGTTCAGCTGGAGAGCGGCGATGTCGGAACCGACCGGGCTGTTCCTCAGCCGCCGGAGAGCCTGTTCAAGGTCGTTCCCGACTGCCGCGGAAGCCTCTGAAAGCCTGGAGTGCCAGGGAGATGCCATCGGTGGTCTGTACCCTGCAGTCCTTGACAGGCCGGCCGGTCTCGCAGACGACCTGCGCGACCGCACCGGTCCACAGGCCCTGCACCGGTGCCGCGGCCTCGCCGGCGAGGATGGCGACAGTGAACCAGGCAGCGACACGGTCCTGGACGTCAAAGCGCCAGCTCCGGCACTACCACCCGCGTCCGAGCGTGCTGACGAGTTCTCGTTGACGGGCCACTCCTCGATCTGTTCCCCCGGAGTGTCGTCTCTAGCTCCGCCGCCAGGCGATCTACCCGGTGCCGGAGTCGAAGGCTGGCGGATCGATGGACCCAACCGTGGGCAGTGATTTCGGTCAGAGGCGCCGTGCGGCTCTGTACGAACTGTCGATGGGCTCCGCCCGCGGACAGCCCCACCCTGCCGCTCGGCGCAGCGGCGAGCGAGGCGGAAGGGGAAGCGCGACAGAGACCTGAGCCGTCCCCGCTCGCCGTGTCACTGCACCTGTCAAAGGATTGCCGCCTGGCTCACCTCGGGCGGGAGTCTGGTCCGTGACTGATTCGGGGCTGGACTAAGGGCCGTCCCGTAAATGATCTCTGGGTCGCGTCGGAACGTCGAGCTGGTCACCTGGGCGCCGCGCACGTTCGAGGTGTCCATCTCGAAGAACGACCGTGACAGTCCGTTGGTCTCGCGTTCGTAGCCGACGCGGGCCACCTCGTTGGAGTTCCAGTAGCTGTTGCTCGGGTACTTCTTGTAGACCCGGGTCCGGTTGTTGCGCCCGCCCCGGGCCCAGGACGGGTCGATGTACACCGGATACGTGGTGTCGGGCGCCGTCAGCAGCTCGCGGTCGGGGGTGATCTGGAGGCTGTTGCCGCTCACCGTAGTCGCCATCACGGCTTCCTTGGCACCCGCCGGCTGCTCGAAGTCGCTGTCCGGCGCGGGCTCGGGCTCGGTCTCGGATGCCGACGCTGTGGTGTCCGCCTCGCTGAAGAAGGCCGCGCGGACCATCGGGGCGGAGGAGACCGCCGTGGAGGAGTCCGAAGCGGAGCCGGTGGCGGTGGCGGTGGTGTCCGTGGCGGTCGTGGAGTCCCACATGACCGGAGAGGGACTGGTGAACACCGTCTGCCCGGCCGGGTCGCTCGCGGTGACCGCGCCCGTCTCGGGATCGGTGGTGACCGTCACGCCCACCGTGGCCATCGTGTACTTCAGCGTCGCGAGCCGAGGATCGGCCGCCGCCTCCGGGGTCTTGACCACGATCAGCTGAGAGAAGCCCTCGACCTCGGCCTTGAGTTGGAGATCGACGCCGGGCAGCACCTCGGCGTAGGTCGCCACATTGCCGTTCAGGGTGGGCTTCGGCAGTGCGGTCGGCCAGGACAGCTACAGCGTACGGCCGTCCTTCACGCCCGTCAGGATGGGACCGGTGCCGCCGCCGGAGAACGACACCGCCACCGACGTGGCACGGGGCCGCACCGAACCGTCGGCGGCGAACTCCAGCGTCGGATCGGTGGGCACCCACCCGCCGTCACACAGGACCCGCACGACGGTGCCGAACCGCTTGGCGGTGAACGTCCCGTCCGGGTTCACCCAGGTGTCGGAGAGCTCGGTGCGGGCCGTCACCAGCTCCACCGGATTCCCGCTCGCCTTGGCTTCATTGAGCGCCTTGTCCTCCGGGCTCACACGGCCGTCGTCGCCGGTCACGGCGACCGACGGCAGAGCCGCGGACGCCGTCGGCGGCACGATCGCTCCGGCGGAGCACAGAGCGACCGCCACGGCGACGACCGTCGCCGGACACATCACCCGTCTCCAGCGGCCCTTGCCGCCCGGGGTGGACATGCTTGATGACACGCTTCTTTCCTCCCTTTTGGTGGCCGCCGCCGGGCCGGGGCCGAGGTCGAGCCCGAGGGCCGGATCCCAGGGCCGCGGCCTGGCGGGATACTTGATCGCATGAGCAGATACACCGAGGTCATCGTTCTGGCACGTGGAGCCGAGGAGGTGATGGAGCCGCTCACCCGGCGCGACGAGGACCGGGAGTGGCACCAGTGCTTCACGAAGATCCGCGACAACGTCTTCGCCGGGGAGGCGATGCCGTCGGACGAGTGCTATGCCTGGGTCGTCCAGTTCATCCGCAGCAACTGGCGCGGACTCCTGTCGCACCTGGAGTCGTTGCCGTGGCCCGACCCCTGGTCGGTGCAGGTCTTGCTCCGGGACGAGGATGACGACTGTTTCGGGTTGTGGATGTTGCACGACGGGCGGTTGGTGGAGGTGCCGCTCCCGCGCACGCGGCGGGAGCCCTTCTCGGACACCATCACCGGTGTGCTGTCGAGGACCGACCGCCCGGGCCGCTGAGCTGACGCCGGGGTGGTGACGCCGCCCGTGACCGGCGTCACCGCGCTTCCAGCCGTAGTCCATGACGTAGCCTGGTGCCTGCACCGTGGTAACAATGGGGCCCAACAGGGGCACCACACGCACCTTGGGACCCTTCATGGGCGGGCCGGGCTTGGCCATGCCCTTGCGGACGGGCGGGGCCAGTCTGCGTGAGTCGAAGTCACCCGCCGGGTAGATCACGCGCACGTTGGGATTGCCCTGGTAATAGGCGGCGTACTCCTCAGCCTGAGCCATCACATGGTCGGCTGGGCACCGCGCGGAGCGCCGAACAGGACGGTCCTGCCAGCCGCCCCGCACGTAGGACGTCGGGGTGCCCTTACCGGTGGACGCGTCGTACGCCCGGGCATAGTTGTTCCGCTCGGTCTTCCAGTAGTACGCCATGGCGTTGCCGTGTACGTCGACGACGTAGTCGAGCTGCCAGCGCCAGGCCTGCGGGCACCAGCCGTCGGCGACGCTCGGGCGGTGGCACGGCTCCCCGGACTGGTTGCCGAACACAGGCACCGTCCAGGTCGACTCGGTCACCGGGTCGTCGTCGGCATTCCCGTGGTCGCTCCAGCCCGGGAGCCGGTTGAGGCCGAAGAAGTACTGGGTGCCGTCGGTCGTGGTGATCTTCCGGTGCTCACCGTCGTCGTCGCCGTTCTGGGCGCCGGTCAGCTTCTCGACCTTCTCGCCCGAGTCCACCTCGGGGTGCCACCCCTTGACGGGGTCGTGGACCAGCTCGGTCGCCTTGCCGCCCAGTGACAGCGTGGCGTTGTCGCTGTACCAGCACTGGTCGAACTCCTTGGCGGTGTTCGTCCCGTCGGTCTTGTCGTCCTCGCAGGAGACGCAGCGGCGCTCGATGAAGCCGGGCTCGTACGCCCAGCCGTCTCCGAGCCAGCTCGGCTGGTTGTTGGACGCCGCCGTACGCCCGTCCACGGACTGGGAGTTGTAGCCCAGCGCGACGCCCGGCTCGAGCCCGCCTGGCACGGCCGGAACCGCGATGGGGTAGTTCCAGCTGAGCGCGCCGGTCGAACCGCCCGCGCTCCAGGAACCGGAGGCCTGCAGTGGACTGGCCTTGTAGTCGCCCGAGGAGCCTTCGGAGCCTGCGGTGAGGGCCAGAACGGTCGTCCCGCCGTCCCCGGACATCGCCCGGAGCGTGCCCGCGCCGGTGGACGCGGTCTTCCCGAGCTTCGCCGACACGCGACGCTTCTCGGTGTCGTTGTGGTCGACGAGCGGGCGCCGGCGCTGGCACTCCGCCTTGCCCGGCGTCGTCAGGGCGCAGCCGGGCAGCTGCACCAGTCGCAGCCGGGCCGCCCAGTCGCCGCCGTAGGCTCCACGGAACGACGCGTAGTCCAGGGACACTTCGAGCCCGTCGAGGGACCCGGCGCCGTCGGGGCGGCTCACCGCGAGCAGTACACCGTCGACGTCCCGCCGTGGGCCAGATGACCTTCGGTGCCTCCTTCCAGGGGTGCGCGGCCGCGTCGTCCCGAACCACCAACACAGTGGCGGCGAGCGCGGCTGCGAGCCCCCGCCCTATGGAACGTCTCACCATGCACCTTTCAAACCCGGGCAATGATCGGGACACGGTAACAGCGGCTGGTGACTGCTATGTGACCATGCGTCAGGAACGAGATGTACGACCTTGGAGCAGTGAATGCGCAGGTCGGCGCCGCGCCTCACGGCTCGGCCGAAGGGCGCGAAGCCGCTTGCCGATCTTGGTGCAAGGGTTCAGACTGATGCGGTCGCGTCCCGCACAGGGGCGCTGGGGGCAGGGGGACGTAAACGATGGATCGACGGAGTCTTCTTCGCGGCATGGCGGCCCTGCCAGCCGGGGCCGCGGTCGTGGGGCTCGGCGCCGGCACCGCGCGGGCGGACGGTGCGACCGTCGTCGACCCCACGGCGAACCGTGGGACGTGGGAGGGCTGGGGCACGTCGCTGAGCTGGTGGGCCAAGGCGGTCGGCCCGGACTCGGCCGTGGCCGATGCCCTCTTCGGCCGGGGGTCGGTGCAGCTGCTCGGTCAGACCCTGCCGGGGCTCGGCCTGAACATCGTCCGCTACAACGTGGGCGGTTCCAGCACCCACGCCATCGACGGCCGTGCGATGCGGCCCGAACCGAGCACCGCCGGATACAAGGCGCTGGAGGGCTACCAGCTGGACTGGTTCAGCAGCGACCCGTCCTCGTCCAGCTGGGACTGGTACGCCGACGCCAACCAGCGCGACATGATGTGGCTGGCGCGGGACCGGGGCGCCGACACCTTCGAGATGTTCTCGAACTCGCCGATGTGGTGGATGCTCGAAAACGACGACCCGCGCGGCAGCGAAACGCCCTGGCACTGCAACCTCCAGGACAGCAACTTCGGCCGTCACGCCGCCTATCTGGCGACCGTCGCGCGCTACGCCCACGACCACTGGGGCATCGACTTCCGATCCGTCCAGCCCGTGAACGAGCCCTGTCTGCCGTGGACGCCCCAGGAAGGACGCGGCCAGGAGGGCTGCTTCTACACCCCGGAGCAGCAGGTCCGGCTCATCGCCGAGACCCGAGCCCAGCTCGACGCCCGCGGCCTGGCGTGGGTGGAGATCCCCGCCATGGACGAGAACGGCTACGACTACGCACTCGACACCTGGAACCGCTTCGACCCCGCTACCCGCCAGACGGTCGGGCGGATCAACGTCCACGGCTACCGCGCCGACACCCGCCGCGACCTGCTCTACGACGCGGCTGCGGCCGCCGGCAAGCGGATCTGGATGTCGGAGTACACCGACGTCGACGGCAGCGGGATGACGATCGCCCGCAACCTCGGCCTCGACATGCGGTGGCTGCACCCCACGGCGTGGGTGTACTGGCAGGTCGTCGACAACAGCAACGGCGGCGGCTGGGGCCCGATCGAACTCGTCGACAACCGACTTGGCCTCGTCAACACGAAGTACTACGTCCTCGCGCAGTACACCCGGCACATCCGTCCGGGCATGAGGATCCTCGACACCGGTACCCCGGACGTGGTCGCCGGGTACGACTCCGCCGCACGCAAGCTGGTGATCGTCGCCGCGAACCACGACACGGACCGGTACCTGGACTTCGACCTTTCGCGATTCACCACCGCGGCCACGGACGGCGCACTTGTGGACCGCTGGATGACGGCCACGGCAGGATCCGAACGGTACGCCCACCACCAGGACACGTTCCTCCACGGTCGGCGCTTCTGGTCGTGGTTCCCGGCCCGGTCGGTCCAGTCCTTCGAGGTGACCGGCGTCGACCTCTGACCTCGTCCGGCCGGAGGCGAGGGCCGGCAGGCGCGTGGATCTCCTGGAGGAGAGGGATTCACCGACCCTCGGGGGCACGCCGTGGACCTGCTGCCGAGGGAGTTCGAACTCACTGCGGAAGCCGATGTCGTCGCCGTGAGGTCGAGCGGCGTGGTTGTACGGTTGAGGACCGGCGGCTACCTGACCGTCAGGCCGCATCCGTGCGTCCTGGCCATCACAACCGCTGGCATGGCGGTGCTCGCTCTGCTCGACACGGACAACGGCTACGCCGCCCTCGCGCTGCCGGCGCTCGTCCTGCTCGGTGGCGTCGTGGGTACGGCCCTGCTCAACATCGCCGCAGCCTCTGGGCGACGGCCTTCCTGGTGTTCGCCTTCGTCATCGCGGCCGCACTCGTCAATGCCGCCAAACCGGCGCCTCGTCTCGCGAGGCGGCTGCGGGCGATGGGCAGGACGGCGAGGAAGCGGAAGCACCGAGACTGATCCACTGAGTCGCCTCGGGCAGGGGGTGCCCCGCCCCTCCCATGACAGCTGACGCGAGCCTGGTTTCTGCCCTCTGTGTGAACGAACTCAACTGCAGAACCGCCCTGTGGCTCACGATCTCGGCTGCCCCCAGAGCCGTCGGGGCGCCTCACGGAAGACGCTCAGAAGAACCCGAGCCTCTTCGGCGAGTAGCTCACCAGCAGATTCTTCGTCTGCTGGTAGTGCTCCAGCATCATCTTGTGGGTCTCCCGGCCCACCCCCGACTGCTTGTACCCGCCGAAGGCGGCATGCGCCGGATACGCGTGGTAACAGTTCGTCCAGACGCGGCCCGCCTGGATCGCGCGGCCCGCGCGGTAGGCGGTGGTGGCGTCGCGGGTCCAGACGCCGGCGCCGAGGCCGTAGAGGGTGTCGTTGGCGGTGCGGACGGCGTCGTCGAGGTCGGTGAAGGAGGTGACGGCGACGACGGGGCCGAAGATCTCCTCCTGGAAGACGCGCATGCGGTTGTCGCCCTCGAAGATGGTGGGCTGGACGTAGAAGCCGCCCGCCAGGTCGCCGCCGTGCTCTACGCGCTGACCGCCCGTCAGGATCTTGGCGCCCTCCTGCCGGCCGATCTCCAGGTAGGAGAGGATCTTGGCGAGCTGGTCGGCGGAGGCCTGGGCGCCGATCATGGTGTCGGTGTCCAGGGGGTGGCCGGGGACGATGGCCTCCGTGCGGGTGATCGCCGCCTGGAGGAAGTCGTGGTAGTGGCCGCGCTGGACGAGGGCGCGGGAGGGGCAGGTGCAGACCTCGCCCTGGTTGAGGGCGAACATGGTGAAGCCTTCGAGGGCCTTGTCGAAGAAGTCGTCGTCCGCCGCCGACACGTCGTCGAAGAAGATGTTCGGCGACTTGCCGCCCAGCTCCAGGGTGACCGGCTTCAGGTTCTGCGCCGCGTACTCCATGATCAGGCGTCCCGTGGTCGTCTCGCCGGTGAAGGCGATCTTCGCGACCCGCGGGGAGGAGGCGAGCGGCTTGCCGGCCTCCTCGCCGAAGCCGTTGACGATGTTGACCACGCCCGGCGGCAGCAGATCGGCCACCAGGCTCATCCAGTAGTGGATGGAGACCGGGGTCTGTTCGGCCGGCTTGAGGACGACCGAGTTGCCCGCCGCGAGCGCCGGCGCCAGCTTCCACACCGCCATCAGGATCGGGAAGTTCCACGGGATGATCTGCCCGACCACGCCCAGCGGCTCGTGGAAGTGGTACGCCACGGTGTCCTCGTCGATCTGGCTCAGCGCGCCCTCCTGCGCGCGCAGCGCCCCCGCGAAGTAGCGGAAGTGGTCGATCGCGAGGGGGATGTCGGCGGCCAGGGTCTCCCGTACCGGCTTGCCGTTCTCCCAGCTCTCCGCGACCGCCAGCGCCTCCAATGAGGCCTCCATCCGGTCGGCGATCCGCAGCAGCACCTGTGCCCGGTCGGCCGGCGCCGTGCGCCCCCAGGCCGGAGCCGCCGCGTGAGCCGCGTCCAGGGCGCGCTCCACGTCCTCGGCGGTGCCGCGCGCCACCTCCGTGAACGGCCGGCCGTCGACCGGGCTCGGGTTCTCGAAGTACCGGCCGCCCGCCGGGGCCACGTACTCCCCGCCGATCCAGTGGTCGTAGCGGCTCGCGTACGACATCGGCGAACCCTCGGTGCCGGGTGCGGCGTAACGGGTCATGGGCAGGACCTCCTTCGGACCGCGCCGGCCGCCCTCGGCCGGCGTTCACGGCCGATGGTGCGCGCCCCGACGTTGCAACCCCGTTGCGCCCGAGGACAGTTCCGCGTCCAGGGCGGCCAGCCGGGCCCGTACCGCGGGCGCCTGGGCCGCCGGTACGGCCGAGGCGAGCGCCCGCCACACCGCCACGTCGTCCTCGCCCCACGCGCTGTACGCCCAGTCCGCGAGCAGCCCCGGATCGCCCCGGTCCACGAGGGCCGCCCGCAGCCGGCCGGCGAGCCGCTCCCGCAGCCGTACGACCCCCGGCGCGTACGAGGACGGCAACAGCGGCCCCGCGTATCCGCCGAGTGCCGTCGCCACCGCCCCCGAGGACAGCCGCCGGTCCACCGCTGCGAAGTCGGCGTCGACCTCCTCGGTCAGCCGGTACGGACGCGAGGCCAGGAACTCCGGGCCGAGCAGGCCCCGCAGCCGGGACAGCTCCGCCCGCAGCGTGACCGGCGTGACGGACTCGTCCTCGTACAACAGCGTGAGGAGCTCGTCCCCCGGCACGCCCTCCGGGCGGTGCGCCAGGATCACCAGGATCTCGCTGTGCCGGCGGCTCAGCCGCAGCCGCCGCCCCGCCACCTGCAGCAGCGCCTCGTCCCGGCCGAGCGCGCTGAGCCGGGGCCGGGCCGCCGCCGGGCCGGGGGAGACCAGCGCCAGCTGCGACTCCGCCGCCCGCGCCACCGCCTGCACGAACGCCAGGCTGTGCGGATGCGCGAGCCCCGCCCCGCCGGTGATGTCCACCGCGCCGAGCAGCCGCCCGCTGTGCGGATCGTGCACCGGCGCCGCCGCGCACGTCCACGCCTGCACCGGCCGCCGGAAGTGCTCCGCCGCGCACACCTGCACCGGCCGGTCCACCGCCATGGCCGTCCCCGGGGCGTTCGTCCCCGCCGCCGACTCCGACCAGCGCGCCCCGGCGACGAAGTTCATCCCCTGCGCGAGCCGCAGCGTCCTCGGATGCCCCTCCACCCACAGCATCCGGCCCGCCGCGTCGCACACGGCGAGCAGATGCTCGCCGTCCCGCGCGTACGCCCCCATCAGCTCCCGCACCACCGGCATCGCCGCCGCCAGCGGATGCCCCTCCCGGTGCCCCGCGAGCTCCTCCTCGTCCAGCTCCACCCGCGCCGCGCCGTCCGGACTCACCCGCGCCCGTGCCGAACGCCGCCAGGACTCGGCGACCAGCGGCCGTACGGGCGGGGTGTCCGGGTGCGCCCCGAGCGGGCCGCCCGCCGTGAACGCCTCGTGCGCCCGCCGCACCGCCGCACCGTCCGTGTCCGCCGACGTCGTCTCGATCAACTCGGCCTCCCCATCGAGGTCGTCCGCACCGTGGACGCCATCGTCATGCGCGCACGGCGCCTCGACAAGCGTCCGGACCGGCCCGCATATGCGTCCTGACCGATGCCTGACGGACAGCTCTCACCTGGGCGTCACGTAGAGTGGTGCGCGGGCCGTGACTGGCGCTTGAGGTGGATCACCACCGGGGAGCGGCCCGGCGGACGCGCGCGTTCCACGCGGCCGTGCCACTGCCGTGCGCCTGGGCGATCAACCGGTCAGCGACGACGCTCAGGAGCTCCCATGTCCACCAGCACCGCACGTCTCATGGACGGCACCGCGCTCGCCCGCCGCACGGTCGAGGAGACCGCCGCCCGCGCCGCCGAGATCACCCGCCGCACCGGCACCACCCCCTGCCTCGCCACCGTCCTCGTGGGTGCGGACCCCGCCTCCGTCACGTACGTGAAGATGAAGCAGAACCGCTGCGCGAAGGCCGGAATCCGCTCCCGGCACGTCGAGCTGCCCGCCGAGACCACCACCGAGGAACTCGTCGCCGCGATCACCGCGCTCTCCGAGGACCCCGACGTGCACGGCATCCTGCTCCAGCATCCGGTCGGCCCGCACATCGACGAGCGCGCCGCCTTCGAGGCCATCGCCCCCGAGAAGGACGTCGACGGCGTCACCATGACCTCCTTCGCCGCCATGGGCTTCGGCCTGCCCGGCTTCGTCTCCTGCACCCCCGGCGGCATCATGCGGCTGCTCGACGCGTACGACGTCGAGCTCAGCGGCAAGCGTGCCGTGGTCGTCGGCCGCAGCGCCATCCTCGGCAAGCCCGCCGGGTTGCTGCTCCTCGGCCGCGACGCCACCGTCACCTACTGTCACTCCCGCACCACCGACCTCTCCGCCGCCGTCCGCGAGGCCGACATCCTCGTCGCCGCCGTCGGCAAGCCCGACTTCATCAAGGGCGAGGACATCAAGCCCGGCGCCGTGGTCATCGACGCCGGCTACAACCCGGGCAACGTCGGCGACGTCGACTTCGACAGCGCCGCCGAGCGCGCCTCCCTCATCACCCCCGTCCCCGGCGGCGTCGGCCCGATGACCATCGCCGTCCTGCTCGCCCAGACCGTCGACGCCGCCGAGCGGCAGCTCGGCCTCGCCGCCCGCTAGGGCCGGACGCACCCATGGGACGGCAGACATCACGGGGGCACGGCGCGGATCCCGCCCACGCCGCCGGATTGTCACGGTTCTGTACGGGCGCCGCCCAACTCACCGGTATCGGTCGCCACATGGGCGCGGTCGGGTGACCCTGGATCCCATGCTCCACCCGCCGACGGAAACCCCGTCCCGCGACGCCCGGCCACCGAGACGGCCGGGCGTCGTCGTCCTGCCGGTCGCCGCGCTCGCGGCGGTCCTGGCGCTCTCCGTCTCCGTCACCGCGCGCGGCGGGACCGCCGACGGCCACGCGCGCGCCACCGCGACCGCTCCCGCGCCGGCCGTCCCCGACACCACCGCCGCCGCCCGCGACACGGCGGGCACGTCCGTCCCGCCGCCCGGACGGACCCCCGCCGCGCGCACCGGCACCCCCTCGCCCCAGCCCACCCGCAGCGCCCGCCCCACCGCCGCGCCCGGCACGAACCACGCCCGCCCCGCGCACCCGGCCACGACCGGAACGCCCGCCCCCGGCACCACCAGCCCCCGGCCCCGCACCACCGCGGCCCGCCCGTACGACGTGCTGCGCGTCGGCGACTGCTTCGACATCGACCGCGACGCGCCCGGCACCGTCGTCCCCCGCGCCTGCCACACTCCGCACGACGCCGAACTCGTCGCCCGGCTCACCCTCACCGGCCGGTACGCCGACGACGACGCCGTACGGGAAGCGGCGGCCACCCTGTGCCGCGCCCCGCTGCGCGCCAAGGCCGCCCTCCAGCCGCTCGGCACCCGTTGGGCCACCTTCGTCCAGTACCCGTACCGCACCAGCTACCTGCTCGGCGAGGACACGGTCGCCTGCAGCCTCGCCGTCCTCTCGGACAGCGGGCGGAAGCTGACGGCGCGCCTGCGGTGATGCCGGGGGCGGGAGCTCGGAGACTCAGACGCCCGCCGCCCCCGCCAGCGCCGCCGCCGGGTCCGGGTCCGGCGGGCCCGCCGGGGCCCAGCCGGCCGGCTCCTCGCGGTACGGCCACCAGCGGCCGTCCTCGCCGAGGCGCAGCTGCAGTCCGGTGCCGTCCACGGTCCAGCGGGCCGGGCCGGACGGGAGCAGGGCAGGGCGCTCGTCTTCCTCCCATGCCTCGGCGAGCTGCGTCTCGGCGCGGCGCAGCGCCTCCGGGCCCGGGATCCAGTCCTCCGCCAGGACCGCGAGACCGGCCGGGCCGCCCATGCGCCAGGCCCGGACCGCGAGGGCGAGCTCGGGGCGGGTGCGGCCCGAACCGGTCGCCAGGCGGGTGGCGAGCCAGGAGGCGGGCGAGCCGGCGGCGAGCCGGACCGCGTCCTGAGCGGGCGTCAGCGGAGGGTCGTCGAAGGAGGCGGACCCGGTGAGGAGCCGGTGGGCGCGGGCTGCCGCGTCCGCCGCCAGGAACTCCAGCGCCGCCGGGTCCAGGCCCGGTTCCGGTTCGGTCTCGGTGTCCAGGGACGGCGGCTCGCCCGGCGCCTCCGCCGGATCCGGCGGGTCCGGCAGCGGCGGCAGGATGCCGCCCGCGGCGAACGCCTCCGCCGCCGACACGCCGGACCGCCCGCCGGTACGGGGCCCCGCACCGGCCACCGTGCCGCGCTCGCCCGCCGGATCGGCGAGCCGCTCCGCGCTCCGCTCCTGGAGTGCCTCGATCACCGCCCGCTCGCCCCGCCCCCGCATCAGGAGCAGCACGAACGGATCCTCGTCGAGCAGCCGCGCCACCTGGTAGCACAGGGCCGCGGTGTGCGGGCAGTGGTCCCAGGCCTCGCAGCCGCACTCCGGCTCCAGGTCGCCGATGCCCGGCAGCAGGTCGAGCCCGGCCGCCGCCGCGTCCTCCACCAGGTGCGGCGGCATCTCGCGGTCGAGCAGCGCCGCGATGTGCCCGGCGCTGTCCACGGCCAGGTCGATCAGCGTGTCCCACTCCGGCTCGGACAGCTCCTGCAGCAGCACGTCGCTGCGGTACGCCGTGCCGTCCCGGTCCTGCACCACGGCCGTGATCCGGCCGGGGCGCACGTTTACCGCGCCGACCGCCCCGGCCCGCGCGTGCCGACGGCCCTGCTTCAGCTGTTGGCCGTCGAGCGCCGTGTCCTCGAGCGCCTGCAGCCACGCCCGGCCCCACCAGGTGCGGGCGAACGCCCCGCTGCCGGACGGCGGCAGCGCCGCGAAGGTCCGCTCCTCGCCGCCCCGACCCACGTTCCCGCCCATGTGCCCCTTCCCGTCGCCGCTTGCCCTCGCGCTCGCGTTCTCGCCGGCGTTCCCGCTCCCGCTCCCGTTCTCGTACGCGTAGGTGCTCTCGTCGCCGTTCTCGGCGTCCCCGTAGGCGTTCATCGGGCGTCCTCCTCGCCGCGCAGCCGCACCAGTTCGGCCAGTTCGGCGTCGGTCAGCTCGGTGAGCGCGGCCTCGCCCGCGCCGAGCACGGCGTCGGCAAGGGCCTGCTTGCGCTCCAGCATGGCCGCGATCCGGTCCTCCACCGTGCCCTCGGCGACCAGCCGGTGCACCTGCACGGGCCGGGTCTGCCCGATCCGGTAGGCGCGGTCGGTCGCCTGCGCCTCCACCGCCGGGTTCCACCAGCGGTCGTAGTGCACGACGTGCTCCGCCCGGGTCAGGTTGAGGCCGGTGCCCGCCGCCTTCAGGGACAGCAGGAAGACCGGCACCTCGCCCGCCTGGAACCGGGCGACCATCGCCTCCCGCTCGGCGACCGGCGTGCCACCGTGCAGGAACTGGGTGGGCACGCCGCGCGCCGCGAGGTGCTCCTCCAGAATCCGCGCCATCGACACGTACTGCGTGAAGACGAGCACGCTCGCCCGCTCCGCCAGGATCGTGTCGAGCAGCTCGTCGAGCAGCTCCAGCTTTCCCGAGCGTCCGTCGATGCGCGGGCGCTCCTCCTTCAGGTACTGCGCGGGGTGGTTGCAGATCTGCTTGAGCCCGGTGAGCAGCTTCACCACGAGCCCGCGCCGCTCCATGCCGTCGGCCTCGGCGATCGTGGTGAGAATCTCCCGCACCACCGCCTCGTAGAGCCCGGCCTGTTCGGTGGTGAGCGCCACGGTGTGGTCGGTCTCCGTCTTGGGCGGCAGTTCGGGCGCGATGCCCGGGTCGGACTTGCGCCGCCGCAGCAGGAACGGGCGCACCAGCGCGGCGAGCCGGGCCGCCGCGGCCGGGTCGGCGCCGCCCTCGACGGCGGAGGCGTACCGCCTGCGGAACGCGCCGAGCCCGCCGAGCAGCCCCGGCGTCGTCCAGTCGAGGATCGCCCACAGCTCGGAGAGGTTGTTCTCGACCGGTGTGCCGGACAGTGCCACCCGCGCCTTGGAACCGACCGTGCGCAGCGCCCGCGCGGTCGCCGAGTACGGGTTCTTGACGTGCTGCGCCTCGTCCGCGACGACCAGCCCCCACGCCTGTCCGGCGAGCCGGGCCGCGTCGAGCCGCATCGTGCCGTACGTGGTGAGGACGAAGCCTTCGTCGGCGAGCCCGTCGCCCGCGAGCCCGTCCAGGGAACGGGTCGCGCCGTGGAAGCGTCGCACGGGCGTGCCCGGCGCGAACCTCTCGATCTCGCGCTGCCAGTTGCCCATCAGCGAGGTCGGGCAGACCACCAGGGTCGGCCCGGCCGTGGCCGGGTCGGTCTGCCGGTGCAGATGGAGTGCGATGAGGGTGATGGTCTTGCCCAGGCCCATGTCGTCGGCGAGGCAGCCGCCGAGGCCGAGCGAGGTCATCCGGTCCAGCCAGCGCAGTCCGCGCAGCTGGTAGTCGCGCAGTGTCGCGGCCAGCGCGGCGGGCTGGGCGAGCTCCGGCTCGCCGCCCGAATCGCCTTCGGGGTCGGCGAGCCGTTCCCGCAGCCGCTCGAGGGCGCCGGTGGCCCGGACCTCGACACGGCGCCCGTCGATCTCGGTGCTGCCGGTCAGTACGGCGCCGAGCGCGTCGACCGGGGTGAGCTTGTGGTCCTGGCGCGCCCGGGCGTGCCGCAGCTCCTCGGGGTCGACGAGCACCCACTGGTCGCGCAGCCGCACCAGCGGCCGGCCTGCCTCGGCGAGCCGGTCCAACTCGGCGCGCGTCAGGTCGCGGTCGCCGATCGCGTATCGCCAGTTGAAGGCGAGCAGGCTGTCGGCGGAGAGGAAGGAGGGCAGCGCGTCGCCGCCCTTGACCGGGCCGCCGGGGGAGTCCTCGGCCCCGTCGGGGCCGTCGGGGCCTTCGGGCAGGCCGATCACGGCGCGTGCGGTGAGCCGGTGGGCGAGTTCGCGCGGCCAGTGCACCCGTACGCCGGTGGCGGCGAGCGCACGGGCGGCCGGGCCGAGGAGTTCGGCGACCTCCTCGTCGGCGAGGTCGACGGCGTCCGGCACCGCCGCCGTGAGCAGCGGCGAGAGCGGGGGCCACGCGCGGGCGGCCCGGCGCAGCGCGAGCAGCGCGTCCATCCGGGCGCGCGGCCCGAACGCGGTGCCACCCGCACCGCCCGCGCCCGTCGGTGCCGTGCCCGCCCACACGGCCGCCGCGTCCGCGACCAGCGCCGGGTCGGCGACGGCGTGCATCTGCAGCACCGCACGGAACGCCGGCGCCTCGTCGGCGGCTTCGGCCGGCGCGCCGCCGGCCGTCACCAACTCGACGCGCAGCGACAGCCGTACACCGGCGTCGTGCCCGGCGGCCACGTCCGCCGCCCAGGCGCGCTGCCCCGGCAACGGCGCCGGCTCCGCGCGTTCCTCGTCGGCGGCGAAGGCCGGACCGCCCGCAGCCAGCGGGGCGGCCGGGGTGCGCGGCAGCACGTCGGCGACGGCGTCGGCGAACGCCCGCAGCAGTTCTTCGGGTTCGGGCAGGAGCAGTTCGGCGTCGGTGTCTTCGGTGTCTTCGGTGTCTTCGGCGGGGTCGGCGGGGAGCGGTACGGCGTGGGCCGAGGGCGGCATCGAGGCGGCGAGGTCGCGCAGCGCGGCCACCTCCTCGGCGCCCAGCGGGCCGACCCGCCAGGCGTCCAGATCCCCGGCGGTGAGCCCGGGCAGCAGCAGACCCCGGGCCACCAGGTCCAGCGAGAACAGCGCGGCCGCGCCCCAGAACGCCGCCGACGGCGAGGCGTCCGCGGCGGACCGCGCCCGGACGAGGAGCGGCAGTGCCTCTCGTACGGAGAGGAGGAGCGCGGGCACGGTCACCGACTGCACCTCGCCGTCGACGAGGTCGACGACGTCGAGGAGCGTCGGTTCGGCGCCCGGCGGCCCCACGGGCGTTCCATCGGGGGACCAGAAGGCGATGTGGCCCGCGCGCGGAGGTTCGGCGGGCAGGAACAGGGCGGAGCAGCGGGCGAGTTCACCCGAGGTGGTGTGCTGGGTCGAGGACGGGAGCGACTGCGACGGAGACTGCGACAACGCATTCCTCAAATTTGACTACTGATGTCGAGCCGCTGAGGATACCCCATCCGTTCACCCTCCCGCGCATCTCTCGGGCGTGATGCTCGTCACGATCGACCTGGCGGTGGGGAAGGCCCCACCCTCGCCCCCGGGACCTCCCCCGAACAGGTCCGGGTGGTGACGCCATGGTCGCGGACGATCACCGATCCGTACGTTTTCGGTAGCCGGCGCGGCTCGCGCGACGGCCCCTCCCCGCACCTCCACGGAACTCAACGGACCCCGGAGACCGCCATGCCCCAGGCCACCGCGACCCTCGCCGCGCCCGCCCCGCCGCCCTCGGCGAGCGCCGCCCGCACCCCGCGCAGGAACGGCGGCAGCGAGTTCGCGCCACTCCTGCGCACCATCAAGGAAAAGGGCCTGCTCGAACGCCGCCCCGGCTGGTACGCCCGCGACATGGCGGTCAACCTGCTCGGCATCGCCGCCGTCGTCACCGGCCTCGTCCTCCTCGGTCCGTCCTGGTGGGCACTGCTGCTCGCGCCGCCGCTCGCCCTGCTGTCCGCCCGCGCCGCCTTCATCGGCCACGACGCCGGCCACGCCCAGGTCACCGGCAACCGCCGGCTCGGCCGCGCCGTCCAGCTCGTGCACGCGAATCTGCTCCTCGGCATGAGCCGCGAATGGTGGAACGACAAGCACAACCGCCACCACGCCCACCCCAACCACCTCGACAAGGACCCGGACGTCGCCGCCGACATCCTCGTCTTCGCCGCCCATCAGACCGCCGGCCGCACCGGCCTGCGCCGCTGGCTCACCCGCCACCAGGCCTGGCTGTTCTTCCCGCTGACCACCCTGGAGGGCATCGCGCTCAAGGTGTACGGCGTGCAGGCCCTGCTCTCGTCCCCGGGGCCGTACCGCACCCGGCGCGAACGCCTCCTGGAGGGCGCCCTGCTCCTCGCCCACCTCGCCGGCTACGCCGCCCTGCTGCTGACCCTGCTCGGCCCGCTCCAGGCCCTCGTCTTCGCGCTGCTCCACCAGATGCTGCTCGGCGTCCACCTGGGCATGGCCTTCGCCCCCAACCACAAGGGCATGGAGATGCCCGACGCGCATGCCGACGGCGACTCCTGGGGCCATCTGCGCCGCCAGGTCCTCACCTCGCGCAACATCCGGGGCGGCCGCCTCACCGACTGGTTCCTCGGCGGCCTCAACTACCAGATCGAGCACCACCTCTTCCCCAGCATGCCCCGCCCGCACCTGCGCCTCGCCCAGCCCGCCGTCCGCGCCCACTGCCGCGAACTCGGCATCCCCTACACCGAGACCGGCTTCGTCGACTCCTACCGTCAGGCCCTCGGCCACCTGCACGAGGTGGGCGCCCCGCTGCGCGAGCAGGACGCCGCGTAGGGTCGGGGGCGCGACACCGACAACAGAGAAGGGGAGCTCTGTCCGATGAGCCAAGGCACCGTCACGACGGTCAGCAGCAACGGCGTCTACTCGTTCACCAAGCCCAACCGGGAGAGCATCACGCTCCTGGCCGGCCTGGGCGTGGCGGGCGACGTGCACTCCGGCGTCACCGTCAAGCACCGCTCGCGGGTGGCCAAGGACCCGACCGCACCCAACCTGCGCCAGGTCCACCTGATCCATGCCGAGCTCTTCGACGAGGTGGCGGGCGCCGGCTTCGAGGTCGCCCCCGGCGACCTCGGCGAGAACGTCACCACCCGGGGCGTCGACCTGCTCGGCCTGCCCACCGGCACCCGGCTCCACCTCGGCCCCGAGGCGGTCGTCGAGGTCACCGGCCTGCGCAACCCCTGCGCCCAGATCGACGACTTCCGGCACGGGCTCCTGAAGCAGGTCGTCGGCCGCGACGAAGAGGGCCGGATCGTCCGCAAGGCGGGCATCATGTCGGTCGTCCTGGCCGGAGGGGAGGTGCGCCCCGGCGACACGATCCGTGTGGAACTGCCGGCGGAGCCGCACATCCCGCTCGCACGGGTCTGACCCGCGCCCCGCCTTCGGGGCCCGTGCGTCCCTGCGGGGCGCGGCACCCTCAGCTCGGTCGTACCGCCATCGCGTCGAGGGACCGCAGCAGATCCGGCAGCCGGGGGCCGGGCGTCACCGGGAGCACCTTGTGCGGCTCGTCGTCGAGGAGCACGAAGGCCATGTCGTCGGTCCGCGCCACCAGGGACCAGCCGGGGCCGTCGGCCCGGAGCATCCGGGCCTCGCCGCCGGCGAAGCTGGACCGCACCCGCCCGACCGGCGGCGCCTGCTCGACGTACCCGCCGAGTTCCTCCAGGACGCGCCGCACGCCGGTGTACGGATCGGTGTCCTCGCCGCCCTCCGCGTCACCGTCGCGGTCGGCCTCCGCGTCACCGTCCCGGCCGGCCTCGGAGGCGGCGGCCTCGCCGGCCCCCGCGCCGTCGGCCGCGTCGCCGATCCTGGCGCGCCACTCGGCCCACTGCAGGGCCACCATGTCGGCGCCGAGGCGCCGCTGGGCCGGCCCCCACCGGTCGCCGGCGGGCGGGGCGAGCGGCTCCAGGTCGCCGTCCTCCGGCGCGGGGTCGTGGGGTGCGGGCAGGCCGGGCGCGGCGGTGGCGACGGCGAGCGGCCAGCCGGGCAGCGCGGACACCACCGACCGGTCGTCGGGGGAGAGGTCGTACGCCATGCCGCAGTCCCAGGAGGCGATGGCGACGGCGACCAGCGACACGTCGTCGACGACCACGGTCCAGCGCGCGCCGGTGCCGTCCTGCCCGAGCACCAGGCCGTAGCCCTCGGCGTACGGTTCGAGGCGCAGCGTCGCGCAGGCCGCCGGGTAGTCGTCGCCGAGCACGCTGGGGAACTGCGCGGGCGTGAGCAGCGCCGCGGTCAGCACGTACAGCGCGTCTCCGTCGTCCCCGGTCGCGGCGTCCGTCTCCGCACCGGTCACGGCGGATTCCGTTTCGGCCACGTCAGCCTCCCCATCTGGTCGTCGGCGCACCCTAACCAGTGAGTAACCCGCCCGTCGAGTGCCCGGGAGCCCCGAGACCGGCGGCCGGCATCGGCGTGATCACCGGACCGCCGGAGCGATCACCCCTTACGGCGCACGGCGAGCGCGAGGTAGCGGTCGTCCTCGTCCGTGTACGAGACCAGCTCCCACCCCGAACGGGCAAGCAGCGGGCGCAGCCGGGGCTCGGCCCGCAGGTCGTCGTCGGTGATCTGCCGGCCGTGCCGGGCGGCGAGGGCCGCGCGCCCGATCGGGTGGAAGAGCGCGAGCCGCCCGCCGGGCCGCACCACGCGGGCCAGTTCGCGCAGGTCCCGGTCCGGGTCGGCGAGGTGGGAGATCAGGCCCGCGCCGAACACGGCGTCGAGTCCGCCGTCGCGCAGCGGCAGCCGGGCGACGTCCGCGAGCAGCAGCGTGCCCGCCGTGTCCCGGCCCGCCTTCGCCGCCTCCGCGAGCATCTCGGGCGTCAGGTCCGCCCCGAGGACCGTGCCAGCGGGCCCGACCGCCTCGCGCAGCGGCGGCAGCGCGCGGCCGGTGCCGCAGCCGGCGTCGAGCACGGCGTCGCCGGGGCGCAGCCCGAGGTCCGCCACGGCGGCGGCGTAGGCCGGCCCGTCGTCGGGGAACCTCGTGTCCCAGCGCGCGGCGCGCGCGCCGAAGAACTCCCGTACCTGTGTGGGGTCATCGCTCATGCGATCCATGATCCCTCAGGCCCCGGTCGCCCGCGGGGGTGAGTTCTCGGTACGGAACGCCTCCGAAGTCGCCCGACCGAGTGAACGAACTGTGCACACGTTCGAGGTTTCCGCGATCGTTCGGGAACATCTCTCCGTCATATTCCATCAGCTTTCGAAATGCGCCCCCTGTGCGCCCCCCGATGCGCACTAGCGTCCCGGAGCCATGGGACACCTGGACCACGCCACCTACGGCTGGCTGACACCTGTGCTGTCGTACGCGATGGCCTGTATCGGCGCCGCCCTCGGACTGCGCTGCACCGTACGCGCCCTGGACACGACCGGCCGCTCGCGCCGCAACTGGCTGCTCACCGCCGCCTCCGCGATCGGCACCGGCATCTGGACGATGCACTTCGTCGCGATGCTCGGCTTCGGCGTCACCGGTACCGACATCCGTTACGACGTCCCCCTCACCCTGCTCAGCCTGCTCATCGCGATGGGTGTCACGGGCGTCGGGGTGTTCGCCGTCGGATACGGCCGCGATCGGGTCCGATCGCTCCTGATCGGCGGGCTGACCACGGGCGTCGGCGTGGCGAGCATGCACTACATGGGCATGGCCGCCCTCAATCTGCACGGCCGGGTGCACTACGACCCCGCGCTCGTCGCCCTCTCCGTCGCCATCGCCGTGGTCGCCGCGACCGCCGCCCTCTGGGCCGCCCTCAACATCCACGCCCCCGCGGCCGTGGCCCTCGCCTCCCTCGTCATGGGCGCCGCCGTCAGCAGCATGCACTACACCGGCATGTTCGCCGTCGACGTCACCGTCAGCCCCTCCGCCGAACCCCTCCCCGGCGCCTCCGTCATGCAGTTCATCTTCCCGCTCGCCGTCGGCCTCGGCTCCTACCTGTTCATCACCTCCGCCTTCGTCGCCCTCTCCCCGACGGCGAGCGAACGCGCCGCCTACGCCTCCGCCGAGCGCCTGGCCGAACCCGACGAACGCGCCGTGGACGTCGCACCTCCCGGCTTCCGGCCGGAGCCGGACGACCGGGCCCACCGGCAGACCGTCGCCCCCGCCTGCGCCCACCCGTCGGGGCCGGTGCACAGCCCGTCCGAGCCACACGATGCCAGGGCCCACTGACACCGGCGCCCGACCCGGCTCCTGACACCGCTCCGCTACGGCGCCGAGCGCGCCGTTCCGCCCGACGCGCGGGCGGGCCGCCCGTCCCCACGGCCCGCTCCCGTCACCCCTGCCGACCCAACGCCATCCCCAGCACCAGCGGGTCCCGCCGCCCCATCGGGTCCGTGAACGAAGGAACGAGGAGGCCATGCGAACTTCCCGCAGGACCCCGGACCCCGGGGCTCCCGCCCAGCCGCCGACGGCGGCCCGCGGGCGCCGTGCGCACGCCGGGCCGCCCGCCGACGAGCCGGCGACCGGCGGACCCGCGGGCCCCGCCCCCACCGGCCGGGCCGGCACGGCGCCCCGTGCCGAGGCCTCCCCGGGGCTCGCACCGCGCGCGCCCGCGGCCGGGGCCGCGGCGGTCCCGAGTCCCACCCCGGCCGCGCCCCGTCGGCGCGGCCGGGGCATCCGCCCCCGTACCGTCCGCGCGAAGATCGTGTCGCTGCTCATGGTCCCGGTCGTCTCGCTGCTCGCCCTGTGGGGCTTCGCCACCGTCACCACCGCCCAGGACATCGCCCGCCTCCGCCACCTGCAGGCCGTGGACTCCGAGGTCCGCGGGCCGGTCACCCTCGCGATCGCGGCCCTCCAGGACGAGCGCCGCGCCGCGGTACGCCAGGCGGCCGCCCCCGGCACCTCCCGTTCCGCCGAACTGGAGGAACGTGCCCGGGCCGGCGCCGCCGCCGTCGCCCGTCTCCGCCTCGACGACCGGCACACCGTCGGCGACAACGGCAGCCTGCCCGGCGACGTCGCGGCCCGTCTCGCCGCCTTCGTGGGCCAGGCCGAGGCGCTCGGCGCGCTGCGCACCGAGGCCGCCGAGGGCCGCGCGGACGCCGACCGCCTCTACGACGCGTACACCGCCGTCATCGGCACCGGCCTCGGCATCGGCGGCGCTCTCGCCGCCGGCGACGACACCGAGGCCGGTGCCGAGGCCCGCGTACTGCTCGAACTCGCCCGGGCCGGCGAACAGCTCGCCCGCGAGGACGCCCTCCTCGGCGCCGCGCACCTCACCGGTTCGCTCGACGCCGACCGGCTGCGTGCCTTCGGCGGCGCCGTCGAGGCCCGCCGGACCCTCACCGAATCCGCCACGGCCGACCTGCCCGCGGCCCAGCGGACCAACTGGCGCAATCTCACCGCCCAGCCGGACTACCGACGACTCCTGGCCGCCGAGGACCGGGTCCGCGCCGCCGCCCCCGGCCGGCGCGCCGCCCAGGCCGTCACCTCAGGGGAGTGGGACAGCGCCCACTCCTTCCTCCGCGAGGGCACCGTCGGCATCGAGCAGGCCGCCCACGCCGCCGCGGCCGCCCGCCACGACCCGTTCGGCGGCGGCGCGTTCAGCGCCGGCGGCGCCGCCGTGCTCCTCGGCCTCGCCGCTGTGGCCGCCTCCCTCGTCATCTCCGTACGCATCGGCCGAGGCCTCGTCGTCGAACTCATCAGCCTCCGTAACGGCGCTCTGGAGATCGCCCGCCGTAAACTTCCCGCCGCCATGCGCCGGCTGCGGGCCGGAGAGGAGATCGACGTCCGGGCAGAGGCCCCGCCCGGACCCGCCCCGCAGGACGAGATCGGCCAGGTCGGCGAGGCCCTCACCACCGTCCACCGCGCGGCCCTGTCCGCCGCCGTCGAACGGGCGGAACTCGCCAGCGGCATCTCCGGAGTCTTCGTCAACCTCGCCCGGCGCAGCCAGATCCTGGTGCACCGTCAGCTCAACCTGCTCGACAGCATGGAACGGCGCGCCGACGACCCGAACGAACTCGGCGACCTCTTCAAGCTCGACCACCTCACCACCCGCATGCGCCGCCACGCGGAGAGCCTCATCATCCTCTCCGGCTCCGCCCCCGGCCGCGCCTGGCGCCTGCCGGTCCCCCTCACCAACGTCGTGCGCGCAGCCGTCTCCGAAATCGAGGACTACGCGCGCGTGGAGATGCGCCGGCTCCCCGAGACCGCCGTCGTCGGCGGCGCCGTCGCCGACCTCACCCACCTGCTCGCCGAACTCATCGAGAACGCCGCCCAGTTCTCCCCGCCCCACACCAAGGTGCGGATCAGCGGCGAACCCGTCGGCAACGGCTACGCCCTGGAGATCGAGGACCGCGGCCTCGGGATGGGCGGGGAGACCCTCGCCGAGGCCAACGCCCGGATCGCCCAGTCCGAGGCCCTCGACCTCTTCGACAGCGACCGGCTCGGTCTCTTCGTGGTCAGCCGCCTCGCCTCCCGGCACGCCGTCAAGGTCCACCTCCGCACCTCCCCGTACGGCGGCACCACCGCCGTCGTGCTGCTCCCCACCGACCTGCTCCAGAACGCAGTGCCGGAGGAGGAACCCACGGCGCCGGCGGTCGGGGCCCACGCGTCGGCCGAGCGGCCCACGGCCCCCATGCCGGCCCCCGTCCCGGGTCCGGTACCGGGGGTGGCGCCGTCCCTGCCCGGTCCCCGCACACCGCACGAGCCCGCCGAGTCCGCCGACCCGGCCGAATCCACCGGCCCGGAACGCCCCCCGGCCGCCGTCACCGCCCTGCGCCAGCGCGGCCGGAACCTCGCCCCGGCCCCGTCCCGTACGCCCGCCCAGCCCGTCACGCCGCACCCGTCCGTGCCGCCCGCCACGGGAGCCGACTCCGGGCGAGCCGCCGCCCGGGGAGCCGACTCCGGCGGGCCGGGCGAGGACTCGGGCGCCGACCTGCCCCGGCGCGTACGGCAGGCCAGCCTCGTACCGCAGCTGCGCGAGGCGCCAGCCGGGGCTCCCACCGGCCCCGGCGGACCGGGGACCGATCCGGCCGGCGCCGGAACCGGTGCGGACGAGCGGACACCCGAGCGGGTACGGGACCGCATGTCCGCCTACCGCGAAGGCTGGAGCCGCGGCGGCGGCCCCGCCCCAGGCGCCCCCGTACCCCCCGTCCGACGCCCGCTCGGCACCGGCCACGGCACGACCGGGCCCGGCACGCCCCCCGGCG
Organism: Streptomyces sp. NPDC051909; assembly: GCF_040681095.1. Classification (NCBI taxonomy): domain Bacteria; kingdom Bacillati; phylum Actinomycetota; class Actinomycetes; order Kitasatosporales; family Streptomycetaceae; genus Streptomyces; species Streptomyces sp. NPDC051909. Next base: position 34,369 of record NZ_JBFAYA010000012.1, read on the forward strand.
AACGCCCCGCATTCCGCGCACCCGGCAGTGAAGGAGACGACGAATGATCGACCACGAGAGGATTTCCCACCACCGCTCCGGGGAACTGGACTGGCTCCTGGACGACCTGGTCACGCGTGTCCGCGACGTCCGCCACACGGTGGTCCTCTCCAGCGACGGCCTCGCCGTCGGCGCCTCCAGCGGACTCAGCCGCGAGGACGCCGAGCACCTGGCCGCCATCGCGTCCGGCTTCCACAGCCTCGCCAAGGGCGCCGGGCGGCAGTTCCACACCGGCGGCGTGCGCCAGACCATGGTCGAGATGGACGACGGCTTCCTCTTCGTCGCCGCCGCCGGGGACGGTTCCTGCCTCGCCGTCCTCAGCGGGATCCACGCCGACATCGGACTCATCGCCTACGAGATGGCCCGGCTCGTCAAACGCGTCGGCGAGCACCTCTACACGCCGCCCCGGCTCACGGTCACCCCACCGGCCGCGGGCTGACCGCGCCCATGGCGCCCGCGCACACGCGCGTGCCAGTCGGCGCGCCGGACACCCGGACCCCGGAGACCTCATGAACAAGGACAGCCCCGGCGCCGGACCGCCCGTGCCGGGCAGTCAGTGGTACGACGCCGACGCCGGACCGCTCGTCCGGCCGTACGCCATGACCGGCGGCCGGACCAGACCGGGACCGAGCAACGTACGGTTCGACCTCATCGCGCTGGTCGTCGTCGACGACGACCCGCCGGACGGGGCCGAAGAGGCCCTGCTCGGTCCCGAACACCGCGCCCTGCTCGCACAGTGCCGGGCCGAGACCCAGTCCGTGGCCGAACTCGCCGCCGACGCCGACCTCCCCGTCGGGGTGGTCCGGGTCCTCCTGGGAGACCTCCTCGAAGCGGGCTTCGTGAAGGTCAGCAGACCCGTCCCGCCCGCACAGCTGCCCGACGAACGGATCCTGAGAGAAGTGATCGATGGCCTACGAGCGCTCTGAGAGCACCCCGGCGGGCGACCCGGACACCACCGCCCTCGCCCTGAAGATCCTGGTCGCCGGCGGGTTCGGCGTCGGCAAGACCACCCTCGTCGGCGCGGTCAGCGAGATCCGCCCGCTGCGCACCGAGGAACGTCTCAGCCGGGTGGGCGAGAGCGTGGACGACACCGGAGGCGTCGACCAGAAGAACACCACCACCGTGGCCATGGACTTCGGCCGCATCACCATCCGCGCCGGGCTCTCCCTCTATCTCTTCGGGACACCCGGCCAGGACCGCTTCTGGTTCCTCTGGGACGACCTGTCGCAGGGCGCGCTCGGCGCCGTCGTCCTCGCCGACACCCGACGTCTGGAGGACTGCTTCCCCGCCGTCGACTACTTCGAGCACCGCGGTGTGCCCTTCGTCGTCGCCGTCAACTGCTTCGCGGGTGCCCGCGCCTACGGCGCACACGACGTCTCGCGCGCCCTGGACCTGGACCGCGGCACCCCCGTCGTGCTCTGCGACGCCCGAGACCGCGACTCGGGCAAGGAGGTGCTGATCCGGCTCGTCGAGTACGCCGGCCGCATGCACACCGCCCGGCTGCTCGACTCGGTCGGCGCGGCGGGCACGGCCGGGCCGGCGGGATCCTCGGGCTGACGGGGGACCCGGCCGGTCGCGGCGGCCTCGCGGCGGCCTTCGGGCGGCACGCGGATGGCGACGGATGCTTGCCCTGTCCACGACAGTGCGTAAGGCTGACCGGAAGACGGTCGGCCGGTACTCGCGTGGCCGGCCGAGGACACGCGACCCCGGGGCCGCGGGGACCACGGGGCGACGGGGACGCACCACACAGGGGGAGGACCACGCATGGCGTTGGACAGAGGACTCGACTGGCTTCTCGACGACCTGACCCGTCGGGTCGGCTCGATACGGCACGCCCTCGTGCTGTCGAACGACGGCCTGGTGACGGGCGCGAGCAGCGGCCTCGAGCGTGAGGACGCCGAGCACCTCGCCGCCGTCTCCTCGGGACTGCACAGCCTCGCACGCGGTTCGGGCCGCCACTTCGATGCGGGCCGCGCCCGGCAGACCATGGTCGAGTTCGACGAGGCCCTGCTCTTCGTGACCGCGGCGGGCGAGGGCAGCTGCCTGTGCGTCCTGAGTGCCGCGGAGGCCGACGTGGGCCAGGTCGCCTACGAGATGACGCTGCTGGTGAACCGCGTCGGCGAGCACCTGGGCGTGGCGGCCCGGCAGCCGGGCGGAGCGGACGAGTTCTAGGCGTCTTCCAGGCGTTATCCACAGGCCAGGCGAGCTGTCGTCACTGTGCGTTACGGTCATCACCGAAAGTGTTCGCAGCACGCGACACGACACGACGCACGGGGGAGGACCGCTCGTATGAACACACACGAGACGACAGGAACGGCGCGGCCGGAGGAGAGGGGCGCGGCGCCCGCGGGCGCCGTCGCCCCGGCGCGCGCCGCCGCGGAACTGGAGCTCAGGCGCGACGAGTTCCGGCTCGCCGTCGACCTCGGACTCGTCCGTACGGTGCCGGGCCCGGCACCCGGCGCCCCGGACGCCGCCCCGGGGGACAGGGCGGTCCGCCGCCGCGTGCCCAGGGAGGAGATCGAACGGCTCCGGGGCGCCCCGGACTTCCCCGCCGGACTGCGGGAGCGGGTCCGCGCCGTCGGTACGAAGGAGGGCGCCGAACTCCTCTCGGTCACCCGCGACCGCTTCGCCCGCCTCGCGAGGACGGGCCACTTCAGCCCCGTCCGCTTCTACATCAACCGCTACCGGGCCGTCGTCTGGCTCTACCCGGCCGCCGAACTCACCGAGTTCGCGCTCAACCATCCCCAGCTCCTCGCCGGGCGGCTGCCCCTGGACGTCCGCATGCAGGCGGACGCCGACCATCTCGACTGGCGGCCCCGGAACTGGCGCGCCCGGCGCCTCGGCATGCTGCTGCGGGCGAGCGACGACCCCTGGGTGAGGGCGGCCGCGATCGCCTCGCTCCTCGACCCGTCCCATGTGGCCGAGGTCGTCGACGACCCGTATGAACGGGCCCAGCTGGAGCGGCTGAGGCCCGCGCCGCCCAGTTGGCGGCCGAACACCCCGACGCCCCGGGAGATCGCCGACCGGCTGATGCTCGCCGACGACCCCGACGAGATCCTCTGGCACCGGATGAGCCTTGCGCTCGCCCTGGACGAGGCCCGCGCGGAGCGGGAGGCCCCGCGGCCGGGCGCCTGGCCCACCCTCCCGGCCCCGCCTCCGGGCCCGGCCACGCAGCCGGAGCCCGTCCCGAGTCCGGCTGTGGAGGCGGGCCCGTGGCCCGCGGCGGCTCCGGTGCCCCGGGCCCGGCACGTCGACCGGTGGCCGCCGCGACCGGCGGCGGTCACCAGGCCGCCCGGCAGACGCGTCCGGCGGAGTCTGCTGGACCGGTTGCGCCGGCGGAAGGAGTCGGCGTCCGGGCCCGGCGTGTGAGGCGGCTGCCGGGGTGCGGGGCGGTGGGGGCGCGGGCACGATGGGGCCATGCTCCTGGCCCGAGTCGCGGAGGTGTCCGGGCAGGTCGCCGCCACGTCGGCGCGGTCCCGGAAGATCGCTCTGCTCGCCGAACTGTTCGCGCAGGCCGAGCCGGAGGAGAGCCCGCTCGTCATCGCCTATCTGTCCGGCCGCCTCCCCCAGGGGCGGATCGGGGTCGGCTGGAGTGTGCTCAAGAACGTTCTGCCGCCGGCCGTGCCGCCCGCGGGGCGGCCCGCGCTCACCCTGGCGGGCACCGACGCGACGATGAGCGAACTGGCCGCCGTCTCCGGATCGGGGGCGCAGGCCCGGCGGCTGAGGCTGGTCCGCGGGCTGTTCGGCGCGGCGACGCCGGCGGAACAGGAGTTCCTGCTGCGGCTGCTGTCCGGCGAGGTCCGGCAGGGCGCGCTGGACGCGGTCGCGCTCGAAGGCGTCGCCCGGGCGGCGGAGGTGCCGTCCGGGGACCTGCGGCGGGCGGTCATGCTCGAAGGCTCGCTGCCGCCGGTCGCGCGGGCCGTGCTCGCCGAGGGGCCGGCGGCTCTGGAGGCGTTCACGCTGCGGGTCGGCACGCCGGTGCAGCCGATGCTCGCGCACACGGCGGGCAGCGTCACGGAGGCCGTCGCGGCCCTCGGGCCGTGCGCGGTGGAGGAGAAGCTCGACGGGATTCGCATCCAGGTGCACCGGCGCGGCGACGAGGTGCGGGTGTACACCCGCTCCCTCGACGACATCACCGAGCGGTTGCCCGAGGTGGTCGACACCGTGCGGGAGGCGTCGGGCGACCGGCTGGTCCTGGACGGGGAGGTGATCGCCCTCGATCCGGCGACCGGACGGCCGTCGCCCTTCCAGGACATCGCCTCCCGCGTCGGCTCCCGGGCCGACGTGGCCACCGCGCGGGCGGCCCTGCCGCTGACGCCCGTCTTCTTCGACGTGCTCGCGGCGGACGACGAGGTGCTGCTCGACCGCCCCGGACACGAACGGCACGCCGTACTCGCCCGGTTGCTGCCGGAACACCTCCGGGTGCGGCGGGCGCTGGTCACCGAACCGGTGGTCCCGGAGGCCGTCGAGGCGGCCGAGGGCTTCTTCCGTGATGCCCTCGCCCGTGGGCACGAGGGCGTCCTGGTGAAGGCCCTCGACGCCCCGTACGTGGCCGGCCGGCGGGGCCGCACCTGGCTGAAGGTGAAGCCCGTGCACACCCTCGACCTGGTTGTTCTCGCCGTGGAACGCGGGCACGGCCGCCGCACCGGACTCCTGTCCAACCTGCACCTGGGCGCCCGCGCGGCGGACGGCACCTTCGTCATGCTGGGCAAGACCTTCAAGGGGCTCACCGACGAGATGCTCCGATGGCAGACCGAGCGGCTCACCGAACTCGCCGTCTCCGACGACGGCTACACCGTCCGGGTCCGCCCGGAACTCGTCGTGGAGATCGCCTACGACGGCCTCCAGCGCTCCACCCGCTACCCCGCCGGTGTCACCCTCCGCTTCGCCCGGGTCCTGCGCCATCGCCCGGACAAGAGGGCCGCTGAGGCGGACACGGTGGAGACGGTCCTCGCGGCCGCCTGAGTGACAGGGGTCAGGCGTCAGGGCCTGAGGTGTGGCGGTGGCGGACCCAGATCGGGAGCACGAACCAGCACAGGAGGTACCAGGCGAGGAGGCCGGCCACGAGCCAGGGGACGAAGTCGGCGCCGGTGGCCACACGGAGGACGAGCAGAAGGGCGGCGCCCAGGGTGGCCGGGAGGAGCACCAGGCCCACGAAGGTGAGACGGGAGGCCCAGATGACCGCGCGGGGTTTGATGCGGCGGCCGGCGACCATGCGGTGGAAGGAGACCGGGCCGATGAGGGCGCCGGTGGCAGCGGCGCTCAGCGAGACCGTGATGATGTAGATCGTCCGGTCGGTGTCCGACAGCTCGGGGAAGCGCGGGGTGAAGACGACCGTGAGGAGGAAGCCGAAGAGGATCTGTACACCCGTCTGGGCGACCCGGATCTCCTGCATCAGCTCGTTCCAGCGCCGGTCGGCGCGTTCGTCGGGGGTCTCGTGGCGGCCGCGGATCAGGCCGTGCTCGTTCGGCCCCTCGGGCTTGTCTGGCCCCTGGCTCGTACCGGACACGCCGCCTCCCGAGGACGTTCTCCCTCCACCGTGCGGACCGGACGGCCGGCCCGCCACCGGGAGCCTCGCGGGTGGCCGCGCCAGGAGGGATGCTGGAATCGGGCATACGAGGAGATGAGCGCCGTGTACGACTTGCACATCGACACCGATGTCACCGTGCAGCTGAGCGACTGCTGCCGGGAGGACGCCCAGGCCGTCTTCGACGTCCTCGATCGCACTTATCAGCTGGAGGACATGACGACGCCGGGCCCGGAGGCGGCGACCTCGCCCGCCACCACCGTCTGGATGGCCACGTTCGACACGGCGGGCGGCCGGCACGAGGAGTCCGCGTCCGTGCCGCTGACCGGCATGGTCGGCGCGCTGCTCACCGGCGGGTACCACGCCGTCGACGAGGTCGAGAGGGTGCTCGCGCGCTCCTTCGACATCCAGTCCCTCCAGTCCGTCTCCGGCGACCAGGAGACCGAGGCCCGCCTCCTCCTCGCGTCCCGCTGACGGGCGAGGAGCTTCCCCCCATCGACCCCGGGCGACGCGGACGGGCGCCGCCCGGGGCCGCCGTGCGCAGGCCGCCGACCCCCCTCCTTCCCCGGCTATACACCGTGTGTAGAGTCGTCGGCGAACGACAGGGCCCCCGCCGTGACCAGGCGAGGGCCCTTGCCTACGCATTGATCTCTCGGGGAAAGCGGGTCGCACATGTTCCGAACCAGGCCGGGCCGACGACGTCGGGGCGCCGCCCTCGCTCTGCTCGCCGCTGCGACGCTCGCCGTCTCCCTCACCGGATGCTCGGCCGACACGGTCACGCCCGGCGAGGCACGCGAGAAGGCCGCAACGGACGGCAAGGCGGGGACCGGCGGAAAGTTCGGAGCGGGCGCACCGGCGGCCGTCGACTGCGCCAAGGCCAAGTGCATCGCCCTCACCTTCGACGCGGGCCCCGGCGAGGACACCCCGAAGCTGCTCGACATCCTCAAGGAGAAGCAGGTCCACGCGACCTTCTTCCTGCTCGGCCAGAAGCACGTCCAGCGCTACCCCCAGGTCGTCAAGCGCATCTCCGACGAGGGCCACGAGGTCGCCAACCACACCTGGACCCACCAGATCCTGACCGACCTCGACGCCGCCGAGGTCCGCGACGAGCTGTCCCGTACCCAGGACGCGATAGCGAAGATCACCGGCAGGAAGCCCACCCTGATGCGCCCGCCGCAGGGCCGCACCGACGAGACGGTCTCCGAGGTGAGCCGGGAACTCGGCCTGTCGCAGGTCCTGTGGAGCATCACCGCCAAGGACTACTCCACCGAGGACACCGCCCTCATACGTCAGCGCGTGCTCGACCAGGCCCACGGCGACGGCATCATCCTGCTGCACGACATATACGGCGGCACGGTCCCGGCAGTGCCCGGCATCATCGACGAGCTCAAGCGCCGCGGCTACACCTTCGTCACCGTGCCGCAGCTCATCGCCCCCGGAAAGGCCGAGCCCGGGACGGTCTACCGCCCCGAGAAGGACGACTGACCGAATAGGTCAAAGGGGGTGAGCGGGCTCACACCCGGCACAGGGCGCAAGGCGGAACAATGGGTGGAGGTTTACCGTTCATCCTTATGTGACGGCGAAGGGGCCCGGTCCCCTGGTCCCCCCTCAGCGGCGACCGCTCTTCCCCACGTCACGGCAAACGGCCCCGGCTGGAACCCCCCGTCCAGCCGGGGCTCTGTCGTTCCCGCGCGGGCGCCGCACCACCCGCGAACCCCCTGTTGGCGGCGCGCGCCCCGGCGCGTTCGCCCCCTTCGAGTGAGTCGACGCACCGCCCCGCATGGCCACCCCGGCACCGGGCATTGATCGCCACGAAGCGGCGGCGATCACACCGCCGGACACCACCGCCCAGGCCTGCCACCAGGGGGAACATTGCGCCACGCGTCCCGCCGTGCGACCCGCTCCGCACCCCGTCACACCCTCCTCGCGGCTGCCGCCGCGCTCGTCCTCGCCGGCTGCGCCACCGTGCACCCGCACCCCGCCGCACCTGCCGGACCCGCCGGAGCGACCGGGCCCACCGCCACCGCACCCGCCATCCGACAGGCGCAGGACCGGCTCCTCAAGGCCGCCGAGCAGCGGCTCGTCGACGACTGCCTCGACGCCCAGGGCCTCACCCCGCCCCCGGTCTCCCAGGCCCGCGCGCCCGCGGCCCGCCCCGGCTCCGCCGCCGACACCCGACTCCAGACCGCGCTCTTCGGCCGCGACCCCCGCGAGCTCTCCCTCACCCTCGCCACCGGACTCACGGTCACCGCCAACAGCGACGGCTGCCTCGCCGCCGCCCGGCAGGAGCTGTACGGCGACCAGCACCGCTGGTTCCGCGCCCAGGTCACCGTCGACAACCTGCGCGCCGAGGCCCAGGCCCGGATGAAGGACGACCCCGCGCACCGCGCCGCCCTCGACCGCTGGACCCGCTGCGCCGCGCCCTCCGGAGGGCCGCGCGCCGGCCGCCCCGACCCCGTGGTCGCCGAACGCTGCACCCGCGAGAGCGGCCTCGCCGATGTCCGTGCCCGGCTCGAACCCGCCGAGCTCGCCACCGTACGCACCCTGCACCGCGAGCAGGTCGCCCTCTACGAGCAGCTGCGCGCCCGCGCACTGCGGCGGGCGGCCGAACTGTCCGCGAACCCCACCGAGAAACCCGCGTCCTCCGCGGAAACAGCGAAACCCGACTGACCCGAGAAACCCGAGAAACCCGAGAAGGAAGGCGCCGATACTTCATGAAGCGACTCCTCGGCCCCACCACGGCGGCCCTGCTCGCACTCGCCGCCGGCCTCGCCCTGACGGCGCCCGCCACCGCCGCCGAATGCCCCTCTGGGGAGTTCTGCGCCTGGCAGGACGCCGACTTCGGCGGCCAGCGCGCCAACTGGAGCGGCGACGACGGCTGGTGGGAGAGCTGGATCGCCGACACCGACTCGTCCTGGGCCAACCACGGCATCTCGGGACCCGGTATCAAGGACTACGTCCAGGTCTACGAGTCCGCCTGGCAGGGCGGCTCCATGACCATCTGTCTGGCCCCCGGCCAGGAGGTCGGCTACAACGGGGCCGCCAACGACCGCGGCGACTCCCACATCTGGGCCACCGGCTGCTGAGCAGGCCGGCTCGGCGGATCCGTCCGCAGCGCTCCGCCGCCCGCTGTTCGGGCCCCGCCAGGACGCCGAAGCCCGGCGCCTCATGGGCGCCGGGCGGGGGAGGGCCGGCGATCAGGCCGCGGCACCCAGCCACAGGTCGGGGCCGAAGACCTCGTAGTGCACGTCCGCCGCGGCGACACCGCGGCCGATCAGGTCGCCGCGCACCGCGCGCATGAAGGGCAGCGGGCCGCACAGGTAGGCGGTCACGCCCTCCGGCAGGTCGAGCGCGGTGACGTCGGCGCGGCCCGGGCGGGCGTCCGCGGCGCCCGGCTCCTCGTACCAGAGGTGCAGCGAGCCCTGCGGCAGCGCGTCGACCAGTCGGCGCAGCTCCTCGCGGTGGGCGTGGCCGGCGGGGGAGCGGTCGGCGTGGACGACGGTGACCGGGCGGGTCGAACGGGTCGCGACGAGGTGGTCGAGCATCGCCAGCATGGGGGTGGAGCCGATGCCGGCCGAGGCGAGCAGGAGCGGGCCGTCGCCCTCGGGCAGCACCAGGTCGCCGAAGGGTTCGGACACGGTGACCTGGTCGCCGACGGCGCCGTGGGCGTGCAGCCAGGAGGAGACCTCACCGGCCGGGTCGCCGTCCACGCGCTTGACGGTGATCCGCAGGTCGGGGCGGCCCGGGGCGGTGGACAGGCTGTACTGGCGGATCTGCCGGGCGCCGTCGGGCAGCGTGACCTGGACGCTCACGTACTGGCCGGGCCGGAAGGCCGCGGCGGGCCGGCCGTCGGTGTGGCGCAGCGTGAAGGAGACGGTGTCGTCGGTCTCCTCCTCCCGCCCGGCGATCTCCATCGTGTGCCAGACCTCGCCCTCCGCGACCCCGCGCTCCTGGTAGAGCCGGGCCTCGAGCGCGATGAGGGCGTTGGCCATCAGCCAGTAGACCTCGTCCCAGGCCTGGGCGACCTCCGGCGTCACGGCGTCGCCGAGGACGGCGACGATCGCGGCGAAGAGGTGCTCGTGGACGATCTTGTACTGCTCCGAGGTGACGCCGAGCGAGGCGTGCTTGTGGGCGATCCGCGAGAGCATCACGTCGGGACGGGTGCCGGGGTGCTCCAGCAGGGCGCCCGCGAAGGCGGCTATGGAGCCGGCCAGTGCCTTGCGCTGGTCGCCGGTCGCCTGGTTCCCGCGGTTGAACAGATCCCGCAGCAGCTCGGGGTGGGCGGCGAACATGCCCGCGTAGAAGCGCTCGGTGATCTCGTCGAGGGCGCCGCCGACGGCGGGGAGGGTGGCGCGGACGACCGGTACGGCCTGCTCGGACAGCATGAGAGCTCCTAAACTGGTAGATGATCTACCTATTTAAAGGGGGGAGAAAACCGCCCGGGGGAGGGCGGGAGCCGGAAGGGTCAGTCGCCAGGTGGGCGGGGCGACAGGGTGAGGAGCACCGGCCCGGTGGGGGACTCCACGAGATCGGCGACGGTGAGTGGATCGAGCGTGCGGTAGAACGCCTCCTGTGCCTGGCGCAGCACTCCGCGCAGTCGGCAGGCCGTCCGCAGCGGGCACGGTGTATCGCCCTCGCAGGCGACGACCTCGTCGTCCCCCTCCAGGGTCCGGGTCAGCCAGCCCACCGAGGACCGGCGTCCGAGCTCCGTGAGCGCGAGCCCGCCGCCGCGACCCCGGCGCGCCTCGACCACGCCGAGGTGCTGCAGTCTGGTGACCACCTTCGCCATGTGGGCGTACGGAACTGCCATCGAGTCCGCCACCTCCCGGGTGGTGGGGGTCTCGTCCTGACCGGTGACCGCCAGGCGCATCACGGCACGCAGCGCCAGGTCGGTGAATCTCGTCAACCGCACGATCCGACCGTATCAAAGGCGTATTTCAGATTCGTATTCAGGGGCGGGTGATGCGCATCGCATTCCCCGTCAGCTGTGCCACCGGCGCCACTGCCGCCAGGCCCACCACCCGCCGACGCCCACCGAGCAGAGGATGAGGACGATGCCGAGCACCGGCCAGCGGTCGCCGGCGATCCTCGCGTCCGCGATCAGCACCCCGAGCACCCCCACCACCGGCACGAGCAGCGACAGGGCCGCCCGCGCGAGCGCGAGGACCATCGCCGCGTCGAGCCGTGTGCTCCGGCGCGGAATCGGCTTCCCCGCGTAGAAGACCGTCGCCCGGTCGAGCAGCTGGAGGGTGTTGCGCCGATAGGTGTACGCCAGATAGGGCAGCCATACCAGCGGCGCCACCAGGCCCACCAGGAACACCGCCCCCGTCAGCGCGTACCGCCCGGTCCGGACGACCCGTCCCGCGCCGTCCGCGGACGGCGTCAGCACCCCGAGCAGCTTGGCCATCCGCATGCTCAGGCCCCACAGCGCCGTGATCCGCCCCCGCCGTGCCCCCGCACCATCCCCCTCCCCGTCTCCGCCCCCGTCTCGGCCCCGGTCCCCCTTCTCCCCGGTCGCCGCGTCCGTGGCGAGCGCGGCCCGGGCGGTGTCCGTGTCGGCGTACACCCCCTGGAGGACGAGGAATTCGGCGGCCCGCTCGGGATCCGCCGGGTCCCGGCCGGTGAGCGCCGCCAGTTGGAGGACGGTACGGGCCTGCGACAGCAACGCGGCGCAGAAGGCGAAGGGCACGAGGAGCAGGAACGGCCCGCCGACGAACGCGCCCTCGGCGGACGCCGACCGGGTGCCGCGCCGCACGAGCCGGGCGTGCAGTTCGTCCGGCGCCGCCTCCGGAAGACCGGCACGCAGCCGCCGCACCGTCCGGTCCGCTCCCGGACCGAGACGGCGCGGCGCGAACGCGGCGAGCACCTCCGGCAGCCGGCCGGGCGTGGCCACCGCCTCGTGCAGCAGCGACCGGACCAGGTGGGCCGGCGTGTCCTCCCGCTCGCCCTCCGGAGGGCTCAGGACAGGACCTTGGCCTTCGCCCGCTGGAACTCCTCCTCCGTGATGGCGCCCTTGTCCTTCAGGTCGGAGAGCCGCGAGAGTTCGTCGGCGCTGCTGCCGCCCCCGCCGCCGGCCGGCGCCGTCCCCGCCGTCTTGCGGATGTAGTCCTGGAAGGCCGCCTCGGATTCCTTGGCCTGCTTGACGTCCCGCTGGGTCATGCCCTTGCCGCGCGCGATCACGTACACGAGGACGCCGAGGAAGGGCAGCAGGATGCAGAAGATGATCCAGCCCGCCTTGCCCCAGCCGTTCATCTCGTGGTCACGGAAGATGTCCGTGAAGATCTTGAACAGCAGGAACAGCCACATGATCCAGAGGAAGAACCAGAGCATGGTCCAGAAGACGTTGAGCAGGGGGTAGTCGTCCATGCCGAAACTCCGTTTCCGGCCAGGCCGTGGAGGCCTCGCGTAGCAGCGAGTCTCGCCGAACCCTCGGAACCGCGCATGTCGTGACCGGCTCCGGGTGCGACCCCGCGGCCCCCGTGTTCGGATGGGGCGTCTTCCCGGCGGCCGCCCCGCTCAGGCCGGGCGGGCCTCAGACTCGGCGGGCGCGCAGCGCGGCGAGCGCCTTGTCCGCGTGGGCGGACATCCGCAGCTCGCTGCGCACCACTTCGAGCACCCTGTGGTCCTGGTCGATGACGAAGGTGATCCGCTTCGTCGGCGCGAGCGTGAAGCCCCGCTTCACGCCGAACCGGTCGCGGATCTCACCGGACGGGTCGGACAGCAACGGATAGCCCAGCGAGTGCCGGTCGGCGAACTCCTGCTGCCGCGCCACCTCGTCCGTGCTGATGCCGACCGGCCGCGCTCCGACCGCGTGGAACTCGCCCGCGAGGTCCCGGAAGTGGCAGGCCTCGGCGGTGCAGCCGGGCGTGAGTGCCGCCGGGTAGAAGAAGAGCACGACGGGACCGTCGGCCAGCAGTCCGGAGAGGGAGCGGGGCGTGCCCGTTTCATCCGGAAGGGTGAAGTCCTCGACGATGTCACCGACGTTCATGGAAGCGGACGCTACCCCACGGTAGCCCCGCCCGTCACCCGCCCGGCCGTACGTTCCGTCCCGGCGGGACCGTGCCGGCAGGACCGTCCCGGCAGGAACGTGCCGGTCAGCGGGCGGGGGCCGCGCGGCCGGCGTCGCCCGCGGCCCGCCGCGCCTCGCGCTCGCCGAGGACCGCGAGGGTCCGCTCGCCCCAGCGCACGTTCTCCTCCTCGAAGGCCATGCCGCGCAGCAGGGTCAGATACGGGCCGACCCGCTCGGACTCGCGGAGATAGGTCTCCTCGTCCCGCCCGTCGAGCATCCGCTCGCGCATCCGCCGATAGCGCGCGAGCTTCCCCCGCGCCCCCTCCATCCGCTCCCGCACGTGCTCCCGCACCGCCGCCGTGTCTCCCGCGTCGCACGCCTGGACCTGGACGAGGAGGTCGTCGCGGACCGCCGTCGGCTTGGGCTGGTGCGCCGTGTACGCGAGGAGGTCGGCCAGGCCCGTGTCGGTGAGGGTGAACATGCGCTTGTTGGGGCGGCGTTCCTGCTGCACCACCCGCGCCGCGATCAGACCGGCCTCGGAGAGCCGGTCCAGCTCCCGGTAGAGCTGCTGCGGCGTGGCCGCCCAGAAGTTGGCCACGGACACGTCGAAGAGCTTGGCCAGGTCGTACCCCGACGCCTCGCCCTCCAGGAGAGCCGCCAGGACCGCGTGCTTGAGAGACATCCGGACAAACTAGCAGTCCGTTGAATAGTTTCCTCCACACCTATTCACCCACGAAAGCGCTGGTGAGGGGCGGGGTCCAGGCGGCGTGCCGGAGGATCGCCCGGGCCGCCGCGCCCGAGGGGGCGAGCCGCAGCAGGGCGTTGCGCAGCGGCACCGCGAGCGGGTGGCTCAACTGCTGGCCCATCCGCCCCGCGCGGCGGGCCCCCGCGGCCACGGCCGTGGTGCGCGGACGGCGCACGGCGTCGTACCGGGCGAGCGCCGCGGCCACGTCCGTGGCCCCGTCGAGTTCGGCCGCCAGGACCACCGCGTCCTCCAGGGCCTGGCAGGCGCCCTGACCGAGGTTCGGGGTCATCGCGTGTGCGGCGTCGCCGAGCAGCACCACCCGTCCGGCGACGAAGGACGGCAGGGGAGTGGCCAGTTCGTGGATGTCGTGGTGGAGGACCGTCCCGGGGCTGGTCGCGGCCAGCAGTTCCGGCACCGGCGCGTGCCAGTCGGCGAAGCGCCGGCGCAGTGCCGCTAGCGGATCGGCGGGGCGCACGCCGGCGGGCGCGTTGAGCACCGCGTGCCACTCGGCCCGTCCGTCGGCGAACGCGATGTGCCCGAACTCCGCCCCGCGCCCCCACGTGATCTCGAAGTCGGTACGGAGGTCCAGCGGGCGGTCCGTGATCGCCCGCAGCACGGTCGAACCGCTGTACGCGGGGCCGGGATGCGCCGGGAACAGAGCCGTACGGATGCGGCTGCCGATCCCGTCGGCGGCGACCACCAGGTCCGCCTCCAGGGTCTCGGTCCCGGTCGCCGCCCCCGCCGCGCGCAGTTCCACCCGCGCCCGCTCGCCGCCCGGGAGCGTGTCCGCGCCCGTCGCCGTCATGCCGGTGCGCGGCGCCCCGTCGGCGCCCAGGGCCTCGCGCAGCAGACGGTGCAGCTCGGCGCGCGGGATGCCCACGATGGGGGAGCCCAGGGCGCGTTCGAGCGCGGCCCCGTCCATCCGGGCCAGCCAGGAGCCGTCCGGGGTGCGGGTGCCGCCGGTGTACTGGCCGCGCCCGCCGGCTCGTACGGCCGTGCCGACACCGAGCGCGTCCAGGGCGCGGATCCCGTTGGCGGCGAGGGAGATCCCGGCGCCCGCGTCGGCGAGGACCGGCGCACGGTCCAGCACCGTCACCTCCCAGCCGATCCTGCGGAGTCCCACGGCGGCGGCCAGACCGCCTATCCCGGCGCCGACGACGACGGCGGTGCGTCCCATGCTCCCACTCCCTGCGGTCTCGGGTCTTCTACATCTGTAGAAGACTAGCCGGTGTCCTCTACAGGTGTAGAAAGAGGGGGTGACATCCGAGAAGCCCGCCCCCACCCGCGGTGCGCCGCCCGCCCGCCGCACCCTGCTGGCCGACGCCGCCCTCGGCGTCCTCGCCGACGCCGGGATGCGCGGCCTCACCCACCGGGCGGTCGACGCGGCCGCAGGACTGCCGGCGGGTACGACCTCCGCGTACTTCCGCACCCGCTCCGCACTGCTCACCGCGCTGGTGCGGCGGCTCGTCGAGCTCGACCAGGCCGAACTGACCACGGCCGCCGAACGCGCCCCCGTACTCCGTACGGCCGACGACCTCGGCCACGGTCTCGCCGCGCTCGTCGCCGCCCGGACGAGCGGCGAAGGCCGCCGCCGCTCCCTCGCCCGCTACGCCTGCGTCCTGGAGAGCGTGCGCGACCCCGAACTGCGGGACATCCTGGTGCCGAGGGAGAACCCAGGGCGCGACGCCGTACGGGACTTCCTCGCCGCCCGGGGCGTGGCGGACCCCGAGGCGCGCACCCTGACCCTGCTCGCCTGTGTGGACGGGCTCGTCCTCGACCGGGTGGTCGCCGGGCCGGACGCGGCGTCCGGTGGAACCGGGGCGATCGAGGGACTGGTGGCCGCGGCCCTCCGGCCGTGACCGCCCGGGCGCCCGCCCGCTCGCCGATCCGATGTCAGCAATGGAGCAGCCCCGATGGACAGCAGACACAGCGGCGACCGCGGCGACAACGCGGCGTTCGTCTACACGACGTACATCCGCACCACGCCCGACGAGCTGTGGAAGGCGCTCACCGAGCCCGGACTGACCCGCCGCTACTGGGGCGTGGCCTTCGAGACCGACTGGGCCGTCGGCTCGCCGATGGTCTGGGACGAGGGCGGGCGCACCACCGCCGACCCCGACCAGGTCGTCCTCATCGCCGAACCGGGCCGGATGCTCTCGTACACCTGGCACACCTTCACCCCCGAATGGGCGCAGGCCGTCGGCATCGGCGAGGAGGTCTACGCCCGGCTCGTCGACGAGGGGCGCTCCCGGGTCACGTACACCATCGATCCGGCCGGGGACATGGTGAAGCTGACCGTCGTCCACGACGACCTCGCTCCCGGCGGCACGATCCGCGGCCTGGTCGGGGAGGGCTGGCCCGCGCTGATCTCCAGTCTGAAGTCCCTCCTGGAGACCGGCGAGGAGCTACCCGAGGTCCCGCGCTGAGCGCCCCGTGCGAGCACCCTCCTGGGCTCCTCCGTACTGCGCCGCGTTGCTGCTTTCGAGTCGTCTCGCGGGTCTCTCGTGCGCCACGCCCGGTCGGATGATCATCCTTTTCGCCTTCGATCGGTTTTGATGCAGCGGTCGGACCGGGCGGTCCGGGGCGGAACGGACGAGAAGGGGCGGGTGTACGACGTGGTGCCACGCCGAAGCGTCAAGGGGTGGAGCGTGCTGTCCGTCGCCGTCGGCACGGCGCTCGCACTCAACGCGGCCCCGCCCGCGGCAGCCGGCCGGACGGCCGCCCCTGCCGGAGCCGCACTGCTCTCCGTCGGCGCCTGCCCCGCCCGCGGCATGTGCGCCACCGCCCGGCGCACCCTGGTGCTCGACGGCCGCGCGACCACCCTCGACCTGGACGCCGCCGCCGGACCCGTCGACCTCGCACTGCGCACCGCCGGACGGTTCGCCGACGTCACGGTCACCGACCACGAGGGCCGCCGGGTCGCCGGGACCGTGAGCCCCGACGGGGCCCGCTGGACCAGTGTCGCGCCGCTCACCTCCGACGGCCGCTACACCGCGCGCCTGCTCGTCGAACGCGCCCACGGCACACGCCGGATCGTGCACCGGGCCCGACTCGCCCTGACCACCCCGGCGGCCCCCCGCGGGGAGCGGCTGACCGCCCGATTCGGGCCGGGGAAGGGCGCGTACGGGGTCGGGCAGCCGCTCACCGCCGAGCTCAGCCACCCCGTCCCCGCCACCGACCCCGAGGCCCGGCGCGCCGTCGAACGCTCCCTCCTCGTCAGCTCCGTGCCGCGCGCCGACGGCGCCTGGCACTGGGTCGGGCCCACCACTCTCCACTACCGCCCGCGCGACTTCTGGCCCGCCCACGCCACCGTCCGGGTCCGCAGCACGCTGGACGGCGTCCGAGTCACCGGCGGCCTGTACGGAGGGCCCTCGGCGCCGCTCACCCTGACCACCGGCGCCCGGATCGAGGCCGTCACGGACGTCGCCGCGCACACCATGACCGTGCTGCGCGACGGCGAGGCGGTCCGCACCATCCCGGTCACCACCGGCAAGGCCGGCTACCGCACCCGCAGCGGGGTCAAGGTCGTCCTCGGCAAGGAGGCGACCGTCCGGATGCGCGGCGACTCCATCGGCATCGCCCGGGGCAGCGGTGACTTCTACGACCTGAAGGTCCGCTGGGCCACCCGGGTGACCTGGAGCGGCGAGTACCTGCACGCCGCGCCCTGGTCGCTCGACGCGCAGGGCAGCGAGAACGTCAGCCACGGCTGCACCGGGATGAGCACCGAGGACGCGGCCTGGCTGTTCGCCACCGTCCGCGAGGGCGACGTGGTGCGGGTCGTCAACGGTTACGGGGAGCCGATGACCCCGTTCGACAACGGTTACGGAGACTGGAACCTGAGCTGGCCCGAGTGGCGGCGCGGCAGCGCCCTCGGCGCCCTCGACGCAGGGCCCGGGGCGGGGCCGGGGGCCGCCTCCGGGGCCCCCGAGGGGCTGCTGACGCCCGCCCTCTGACGCACCGAGGACACAGGAGGAGACGCATGCCCGAGTCCGAGTCCGGGACCGAGCCCGGGACCGAGATCGCCCGAGTCGCCCTCGACGGCGGTGTGCTGTACGTGGAGGCCCGGCCGCTCGGCGGGCCGGCGGACCGGACCGACGACCTGGAGGGCCTGGAAGGCCTCGGGGGCGGCCGGATGCCCGACCTGTCCGGCGTCACCGCCGCGCTCGCCTCCTTCGCCGACCAGATCGGTGCCGCCCTCCACCGGGCCGCGCCCGACCGGGCCACCGTGGAGTTCGGCTGCCAGCTCGGCCTGGAGGGTGGCAGGCTCACCGCGCTCGTCGTGCAGGGCACCGTCGACGCGAGCCTGCGGGTCACCCTGGAATGGAACCGGGACCGGCCCGGACCCCACCCCGTTCCCGTGTGACGCGCCTTCAGCGGCCCGCGCCCGGCAGCGACTCGGAGGCGGCGCCTGCGTCGTCGGCGGTGTCGGCGGGCGAGGCGGCGGCCGGTTCGCCGAGACGCAGACGGGGCCGGCGCTGGAGTCCGGCCCCGACCAGGACGCCCAGCGCGATCGCCGCCACCGTCACGATGGTGTCGACCAGACTGGACAGACCGCCGCCCGTGTCGCCCTCGACGATGATCTCGGAGACGCTGGTGAGCCCCACCGCGCCGGGCACGAGCAGCCAGAAACAGGGCAGGAAGACCACCTGGTCCGGGGTGTGCGCCCGGCGCTCGATCCAGGTCGCCATCGGCGGCAGGAGTGCCCCCGCCGCGAACGCGCCGAAGGTCGTCCCGGCGAGGTCGGTGGCCGCGGACTGCACCAGGCGTTCGGTGAGCAGGGCGGCGAGCAGCCAGCCGGTGATCCGCGGCGGGGCGGAGAAGTAGAGCAGGAAGCCGAAGCCGAGCAGCAGCACCCCGGCCCAGGGCGCCCACGCGCCGAGCGCCTCCGGCGCCGGCTCGCCCACCGGCCGGGGGTGCAGCAGCTGGGTGCCCACCAGGATGCCGAGGGCCAGAAGCAGCAGCACGTTGACCGCCCCGGCGAGGCGCGCGATGCCCGACAGGGCGGCGCCGGTGGCGAGTTCGATCGCACCGAGGGTGAGCGCGGCGCCGGGCAGGAAGGCGATGAGCGGCGGGATGTAGAGGACGGTCGGCTCCTCGTGAAGGACCGGCCCCGCCCAGCGCAGCGACACCGCCGTGACCAGGACTGCGGCGACCACCGGAAGGGCCGTGCGGGCGGCCGGCAGCCGGTCGCCGAACAGGCGCAGCAGACCCACGCCCGCGCCGAGCGCCGCGTAACCGAGCACGGCCGCGAGCGTCGCGTGCCGCACGATGCCCAGGCCGACCGTGAGCAGGACGTAGCCGAAGACCGTCGCCGTCGGGCTGAACCGTTCCGGCTGCGCGCGCCCGGCGGCCAGCGCCGCCCGTACCTCCGCCGGCGGCAGCTCCTCGGCCCGCAGCCGCTCGACGAGCGACTGCAGCGTCTCCACCTGGTCGAGCCGCAGGTCCGGGCCCTCGACCGGGGAGAAGTCGAGCTCGCCGCCACGTCCGTCGGGGCCGCCGCCGACCCGTACGAACAGACCGGTGGGCACCACGAAACAGCGGGCCCGCATCCCGTAGCGCGCGGCGACGTCGTGCAGGATCAGCTCGACCTCGGCGGTCCGCTCCCCGGCGCGCAGCAGCTCCGAACCCAGCTCGCACAGCAGCGCCGCCAGATCCCGCAGCCGCTCCCGCCCGGCCTCCTCCGCCTCGGGCAGCGTGACCGTGTCCGGGGTGCGCCGACGCCACGGCCAGGGCCAGGTCCAGGGGCGCAGCCGGCCGAGCCGGGCCGCCCGGCGGGCCGCCGCCCGCGTATCGAATGAGGGCAATTGCCGCATTCGGGAAAGGTAGCAGCGTGCGGCCGGGCGGCGCGCCGCCCGGCATCCGGCCGGGTCAGACCCGCCCGCCGCCCGACGTGTCCGAGGACAGCCGCTGGGCCGCGTAGATCGGAACCACCGAGAGCAGCACGAGCAGCGCGGCCACCACGCTGACGACCGGTGCCTGCTGAGGCCGGGTCATGTTGTCGAAGATCCACAACGGCAGGGTCCGCACCCCGGGACCGGCGGTGAAGGTGGTCACCACCACCTCGTCGAAGGACAGCGCGAAGGCGAGGAGCCCGCCCGCGAGCAGCGCCGACCGCAGCAGCGGGAAGGTGATGTCCCAGAAGGCGCGGAAGGTGTGCGCGCCCAGGTCCGTCGCCGCCTCCTCGTAGGAGCCGGGCAGCCGCCGCAGCCGCGCCGCCACGTTGTTGAAGACGACCACGATGCAGAAGGTCGCGTGCCCCACGACCACCGTGAAGAGCCCGAGGCCCACCCCCAGCGGCTCCAGGACCACCCCGAAGGCGGAGTTGAGCGCGATGCCGGTGACGATGCCGGGCAGCGCGATCGGCAGCACCACGGCGAAGGACACCGCCTCCCGGCCGAAGAAGGAGTGCCGTTGCACGGCGAAGGCGATCAGGGTGCCGAGCACAAGCGCCACGGCGGTCGCCGCGACCCCCGCCCGCACCGAGGTCCACAGGGCCTCGCGGGCCCCGTCGTTCTCCCAGGCCGCCGCCCACCACTTCAGGGTGAGCCCCGGCGGCGGCCAGCTCGCCGAGCGGTCCGGGTTGAGCGAGCCGACGAGGACGAGCAGCAGCGGCAGGTAGATGACGGCGAAGCCGAGCCCGGCCGCGGTGCGCAGCGCGATCCGGGCGGGTCGGGAGAGGTTCATCGGGGCGGGATCCTTCCGGCCTCGGGGGAGTTCACGGGCGGTCAGAGGCTGCGCAGCGCCCCGGTGCGCCGCACCGCGAGCAGATAGAGCACGATCACGGCCACCGGCACGGTGCCGAGCGCGGCGGCCAGCGGCAGGTCGAGCGTGACGTTCGCGTAGACGAGGTTGCCGATGAGCTGGGTCTTGCCGCCGACGATCTGCACGGTGATGTAGTCGCCGAGGCTGAGCGAGAAGGTGAAGACCGATCCGGCCGCCATCGCCGGCCACACCAGGGGCAGCACCACCGACACGAAGGTGCGCCCGGCCCGCGCGCCGAGATCCGCCGACGCCTGCAACAGGCTGTCCGGCAGCTGTTCGAGCGCGGTGTGCAGCGGCAGGATCATGTACGGCAGCCAGAGGTAGGTCAGGACCAGGACGGTGGCGGTCAGCCCGTACCCCGGCCCTTCGAGGCCCAGCGGCCGCAGCGCCCAGTCGAGCGGACCGCCCTCGGACAGGATCAGCCGCCACGCGTACACCTTGACCAGATAGCTCGCCCACAGCGGGGTGAGGATCGCGACCACGAGCAGCGGGCGGCGGCGCGGGCTCGCCACCCGGGCCGTGTAGAAGGCCAGCGGGAAGGCGATGAGCGCGCACAACGCCGTCACGGCGAGCGCCACGCCCACCGTCCGCAGGGCGACCGTCCGGTAGAGCGGCGAGCTCAGCAGCTCCTGGAAGTTCCGCGTCGACCAGACCCGTACGACCTCGGAGGTGAAGGAGTCGGTGGTCCAGAAGGCGGAGAGGAACAGCGCGGCCAGCGAGCCCAGATAGGCGAGCACCAGCCACAGCAGCGGCGCGGTGAGCAGGGCCGCGAGCCGGACCCGGGGCCGCCGGTGCAGGGCCCCGGCGAACCGCCGGACCGAGGCGGTGGCCCGGTCGGCGGCGGTCCGGCGGTCCGCGGCGGTCCGCGGGGGCGGGGTGGGCGCGGGGGAGAGCGCGGTCATGGGGAGGGTCAGCCCTTGATCTCGTTCCAGGCACGCACCCACGAGGCGTACGGCACGCAGCGCACGTCCGTACGGCCGTCGAGGCACTGCTCGATCGGCGTGGTCCAGAAGCGGACCCGCTTCCAGTACTCCTCGTCGCTCGCGTGGAACGTGGCGCAGTGGTCCTTGACGGCGGTCTCGGCGCAGGACCTGGCGTTGGCCGGGGCCTCGCCGAAGTACTCGGCGACCTGCGCATTGGTCTTCGGTGAGACGATCCAGTCGAGCCACTTGTAGGCGCAGGCGGGGTGCTTGGCCTTCGCGGACACCATCCAGGTGTCGGACCAGCCGGTGGCGCCCTCCTTCGGCAGCACGGCCTCGACCTTGGCGCCCTCGGCCTGCGCGAGGTTGGCGATGACCTGCCAGCTGGTGCCGACCACGGAGTCGCCGCTCTTGAAGGCGGAGATCTCCTTCAGATAGTCGCTCCAGTACTCGCCGACGTGCTCGTTCTGCGCCTTGAGCAGGGCGACCGCCGCGTCGAACTGCTTCTTGTCGAGTGCGTACGGGTTCTTGATGCCCAGCTCCGGCTTGGTGGCGGAGAGATAGAGCGCGGCGTCGGCGATGTAGATGGGGGAGTCGTAGGCGGTGACCTTGCCGCTGTGGGCGGAGGCGCCGTCGAAGACCGCCGACCAGGAGTCGGGCGCGGGGGTGACCTTCGCCGTGTCGTACATCAGGAGATTGGCGCCGCGCCCGTGCGGGATCCCGTAGGAGACGCCTTTGACCGAGTTCCACTCCTGGTTCTTCAGGCCGGCGAAGACGTCCGCGTAATGCGGGACGAGTGCGGTGTTCACGGGCGCGGCGTCGCCGGACGCGATCAGGCGCAGTGAGGCGTCACCGGACGCCGAGACCGCGTCGTACGCGCCGGTCTTCATCAGAGCGACCATCTCGTCCGAGGTGGCGGCGGTCTTCGCGTTCACCTGGCAGCCGGTCTGCTTCTCGAAGCCGGACACCCAGTCGACCTCCGGGTCGTTGGAGCCGTCCTCGACGTAGCCGGCCCAGGCGATCAGATTGACCTGGCCCTCGGGGGAGCCGAGGGCCGTCGGCGCCTTCAGGTCCGGCGGGTTGAGCCCGCCGGGCTTCCCGCCGCCGGCCTGGTCGGCCGAGCCGCAGGCGGTGACGAGCAGCAGTCCAAAGACGGCGGCGGCCGTCAGGAGCGAGGGGTGCAGACGCACGGGGGTCCTCCGATGCGTGAGGGGACGGTACGGGCAGGGGAGTCAGGAGTGGTACGGGCAGGGGCGGGAGCGGTCCGGGGAGGGGCCGGGAGCGGCACGGGAGGGCGGGAGCGGCACGGGAGGGGGCCGAGGCACGGTCGGGTCAGGGCGCCGCGGGGGCCGGCACCTCGGGCACGGGCACCGCGTGCGCGGGCCGCCAGCGCAGGCCCACCCGGGCGCCGCGGAAGGCGGCGAGATCGGCGGCCGAGGTCTCCAGGTTCTGCTGCACGGCCGTGAGCCGGCCGCCGGCGTCCAGGTCGACCAGGAAGCGGGTGGCGTCGCCCAGGTAGACCACCTCGGCGACGGTGCCCGCCGCGCCCGTCAGACCCGGCCCGGCGGGCTCGTCCGGATCCCTGACGACGCGGATCTTCTCCGGCCGGATGCTGTACGTGCCGGGGGCGCCGACCACGGTCCGCGCGGTCGCGCCGCTCAGCAGGTTGGAGGTGCCCACGAAGCCGGCGACGAACGGGGTGGCCGGGCGCTCGTAGATCTCGCCGGGCGGGCCGACCTGCTCGATCCGGCCCCGGTGGAAGACGGCGATCCGGTCGCTCATCGTCAGCGCCTCCTCCTGGTCGTGGGTGACGAACACGAAGGTGATGCCGACCTGCCGCTGGATGGCCTTCAGTTCCCCCTGCATCTGCTCGCGCAGCTTGAGGTCGAGCGCGCCCAGCGGTTCGTCGAGGAGCAGCACCCGGGGGCGCCCGACGAGCGCACGGGCCAGCGCGACGCGCTGGCGCTGCCCGCCGGACAGCTCGCCGGGACGGCGCCGGCCGAAGCCCTCCAGGCGCACCTGCGCGAGCGCCGCCCGGGCCCGCACCAGCCGCTCCGCCCTGGGGACGCGGCGCACCTTCAGGCCGTACGCGACGTTCTGTTCGACCGTCATGTGCGGGAAGAGCGCGTAGTCCTGGAAGACGGTGTGCACATCGCGCTCGAAGGGCGCAAGCCGGGTGACGTCCCGGCCGGCCAGCTCCACCGTGCCCGCGCTCGGTGTCTCGAAGCCGGCGATCATCCGCAGCACCGTGGTCTTGCCGGAGCCGGAGGGGCCGAGCATCGAGAAGAACTCGCCGTCGGGTATCTCCAGGTCGACTCCGGCGACCGCCTCCGTCCGGCCGTAGCTCTTGCGCAGTCCGGAGAGCCGGATCGCCATTCCCTCCATGGCCGGGAACCCTTCTCGTGCGGGGAACGTTCTGACGAGTGGGCGTAAACATATGAAGTCATAGTTCAAATCTCAAGACCCCCGTAAGGTAAAGCCTGAGTCAACGCGTCAGCGTGCGTGAGGGTGCGTGAGGGTGGTGCAGCGTGAGGCCGGACGGCAGACAGGGCGGACACGGCGGGCGGGGCGGACAGCGCGGGGGCGCGCGAGGGAGCGCCCGTACGGCCGTGTTCACCCCGGTCGACACCCGTGCGCGGGTCGACACCGTCGTGCGCCGGCTCGGTGACGCCATCGAGCTCGGCCTGCTCGCCGACGGCGAGCAACTGCCCGGCGAGACCGAGCTCGCCGGACAGCTCGGCGTCTCCACCGTCACCCTGCGCGAGGCCCTCATGGCCCTGCGGCAGCAGGGACTCGTCACCACCCGCCGCGGCCGTGGCGGCGGCAGCTTCGTCACCGTCCCCGAGGGCCCGCCCGAGGACCGGATCCGCGCCCGCCTCGCCGACTGGTCCACCGAGGAACTGCGCGACCTCGGCGACCACTGGGCCGCCGTCTCCGGCGCCGCCGCGCTGCTCGCCGCGCGCCGCACGGAACCCGGCGAGCTGCGGCAGCCCGCCCGTACCGTCGAGGAGTTCGCCGCTGCCGCCGACCCCGCCGCCCGCAGCCGGCTCTACGGCCGCTTCCACGTCGAACTCGCCGCCGCGGCCCAGTCGGCCCGGCTCACCCGCGAGGAGATCGCCCTCCAGGCCGAGTTGGGCGCCCTCCCGGTCCTTGTCCTGGACGATCCGGGGTATGTCTCCCGGGTGGCGGATCGTCACCGCTCCGTGATCTCGGCCGTGCACGACGAGGCCGACGAGCGGGCCAGAATGCTGGCCGAGGAGTGTGTGCGCGAAACCGTGGGCCGACTGGTCGCCCTGCGCCTCGCGCCGCCCACCCGCGCTCCCGAGCCGCGTCCCGAGGAGGACTCCGATGGCCAGGACCACCGGGCTCGCCCGCCCCGACGGAGCGGCGCCTGACGCGCCGCCCGCCGTCCCGCCCGGCCGCGTCGGAACCGTCGGGGGCGTCCCCCCGCAGCCACGCGGCGGTGCCTCCCGAGCCCTCCCGAACGCTTTCGCGGACCCCGTCGCGGAGCGCGTCCGCGCCACCCTCGAAGGGGTCTTCGCGGCCGTCGCCGCCACCGGCGAGGAGACGGCGGCCCTGCTCGCACGGACGGGCACCGAGGGCCGCCACCCGCTCCGGGACGACCTCGCCGTACTCCGCCCGGGCCTCCACGAGCGCCTCGGCGGTCTCGTCTCCGGCATCGGCTTCGTCGCCGCGCCCGGCCTCCTCGCCGACGTCCCCGCCTGGCTGGAATGGTGGCAGCGCGGCCCCGACGGCACGGTCCGGCGGCTGCTGCGCGACCTGGACCCGGAGCACTCCGCGTACGCCGACTACACCCATTGGGACTGGTACACGCTGCCCCGCGAGACCGGCCTGCGGGCCGTCGCCGGACCCTACGTCGACTACCTCTGCTCCGACGAGTACGGCCTCACGCTCTCCGCGCCCGTCCGCGTCGGCGGCGCCTTCGTCGGCGTCGCCGCCGCCGACGTCTACCTGCGCCACTTCGAGGCGGCCGTGCTGCCCGTGCTCCAGGAACTGCCCGTTCCCGCCCGCCTGGTCAACGCCCGGGGCCGGGTCGCCGCCTCCACCGACCCGGGCCACCTCGCCGGCTCTCTCACCAAAGGCCCCGACTTCGCGGCGGTCCTCGCCGCACCGCCGGCCGTCCACCGCCACGGCGGTCTGCGCCTGACGCCGTGCCACGGCACACCGCTGGTCCTCGTGACCGCTGAGCCGGAGCGGCTCAGTCGTTGACGGCGGTGAGCAGCACCACCGCGTCCTCCAGGGCGGTCAGCCCGTGGCGCTCCTTCGGGAGCATCTGCAGTTGGCCCGCCGCCAGCTCCTCCGACCGGCCCGAGGCCGTCAGCTCCACCCGGCCCCGCAGCACCTGGAGGCTCGCCGCCGGCGGCGCGTTGTGCTCGTCGAGGGACATGCCGCCGATCAGGGCGATCACGCTCTGCCGCAGCACCCCGTCGTGCACCACGAGATGAGCGCTGCGGCCGTGCGCGTCCGCCCGCGCCTTCTCCAGGTGCTCGTCGACCAGGGCGCCGAGGTCGAAGGGTTCGGGCTGCTGCATGGCGTCTCCCTGCGGGGTGCGCGGACCGGTGTACCCAGCCTTGCGCGTACCGGGCGTCACGCAACTCGGGACCACCGCGCCCCGGCCGGCAGTCCGAGCGCCGTGAACCCCGCCGCCCCGGGCATCGCGTACGTCCCCTTCCACGACGCGCCGGCCCTCGACTACGGGCTGGTCTGGCCGACCGCGAGCGAGAACGCCGTGATCAGGGCCTTCGCCGAGACGGCGGCGGCCTCGGCCTGAGGCGCTAAGGCTCGAGCACGGCCGGCGGGGGGCTCCACCGGCGTGCGCGGTTCACCGTGGACGAGACGCCGTAGTCCTTCTTCAGATGCTCCGGGATGGCGTAGTGCATCACCCGGCCCCGGGTCAGCGAGGACAGCTCGAACACCGTGGTGAGGTGGCCGAGACGGTCGAGGAGCCAGGCGCCCAGCGGGGAGCGGTCCTCGACGGTCTCCAGGACGCCCAGGACGTGCGGGAGCGCCTTCACCACGGTGTCCCACGGGGTGCGGGGGACGTCGAGCCAGTCGGCACAGGTGTCGCCGACGAGATGGCGGATCAGGGCGGAGACGATCGGGTCGAAGAAGGTGCCGGGCACCACCTCCTCGTACAGGTCGATCAGCTGGCGGGTCAGCAGTACCCCGTCGCCGGACGGGCCCATATGGCGGAGCATGTACAGATCGAGGAAGCGGCGCGCCTCGTCGAGGTCCTTCGGCACCGCCTCCTGGTCGACACCGAGCATGGCGCCCACCACCCGCCAGGCGTAGTAATAGGCCTCCGCGCCCTCCGTGGACATGTGGATGCCGAGCCGGTGCAGGCTGTCCAGGACGAGCATGGAGAAGAACATCTGCCCGCCGATCATGTCCTCCTGACAGATCGGCACCCCCAGCGCCGCCGTGTCCCAGCGGTCCTCCCGCTTGAGGTGGTGGCGGATCGAGGCGTGCAGCAGCCGCACCTTCTGCGCGGCGGGTACGAAGCGGCCGCCCGCCTCGAAGGCGTCCGGCCGCATCAGATAGAGCGTGAACTGGCCGGTTTCCGCCATCCGCTTCGACGGGTACTTCAGGCCGTGCGTCGTCGCGAGCAGCTTCGCCACGTGCGGGACGAGATAGCAGGCGGGCATCGCGGCGAAGGACAGCGCCGTGGTGATGTGCACGTCGTTGTCGGTGAAGAAGAGCCGGGCCTTCTCCATCTCGCCCCAGTCGACCCAGGACGGCGCCGCGGCGGTGGCGTGCAGATACTCGCGGGCCACCTCGGGCAGCCCGTCCGGCAGCGGGGCGCCGGCCGTGGAGACGTACCGCATCAGCGTGTTGAACTTTCCGACCTCCCCTCGCTCGAAGAGGGCGGCGACCGTGGCGTCGGCGAGTTCGTCGCCGGCCAGGCGCAGGGCGTCCATCGACGCCTCGGTGGGGATCATGCGGGACTCCTTCATGGGGGTCAGGACAGCCGGGTCGAGGCCGAGTGGGCCAGTGAGGTGAGCGCGGAGACCGTGGCGCGCGGCGCGTCGAGAGCGTCGAGCGCGCCCAGGGCCTCGTCGACCCGGGACGCGATCATGGCCTCCACCCGCTCCGGAGCCCGCAGTCCGCGCATCAGCGCACGCACCTCCTCCAGACCGCCCCGGTCTTCGCCGTCCCCGTCGAGCAGCGCCGTCAGCCGCCCGCGCTGGGCGAGGTCCGCGAGCCGCCAGGTCTCGGCGAGCAGCGCGGTGGGGCGCCGCCCGCGCAGGTCGTCGGCGTCGGACTTGCCCGTACGGACCGGGTCGCCGAACAGGCCGAGCAGGTCGTCCCGCAGCTGGAACGCCTCCCCGAGCGGCAGCGCGTACGCGGAGTAGCCCTCGCTCAGCCGCGGCGCGGCCCCCGCGAGCGTGCCGCCGATCAGCAGCGGCTGCTCCACCGTGTACTTGGCGGTCTTGTAGCGGACCACCTTGAGCGAGGCGGCCGTGTCCGGTGCCGCGCCCGTGCGCAGGATCTCCAGACACTCGCCCGCGACCAGCTCGCGCGCGAGCGCCGCCCACAGCGGGCGGGCCCGGGAGAGGTACGCGGCGGGCAGACCGCTGGTCACGAACAGCTGCCCGGCCAGCGACATCAGCAGGTCTCCGACCAGCATCGCGAGCGAGCGGGCGGCGGCACCCGCGCGTGGGTGGTGCGGAACGGCCCGGCGCAGCGCCCGGTGCGCGGTGGGCCGTCCGTGCCGCAGCGGGCTGTCGTCGATCAGGTCGTCGTGCACCACGGCCGCCGCGTGCACGAGCTCCATGGACGCCGCCGCCCGCAGCAGGGCGGGGCTGTCCGGCTGCCCGGCGCCGCGCCAGCCCCAGTAGCAGAACGCCGCCCGCAGCCGCTTGCCGTGCGCGACCGCCGCCTCCAGCTGCGCGGCGACCGGCCCGAGCGAGGGGTCGACGTCCACGAGCAGGTCGGCCTCCTCGGCCACGAAGCGGTGCAGCACCTCGTCGATCCGGGCCCGGAAGGCGCCCGGCTCCCAGGCCTCAGTCGTCATCGCCCCGGCCCGCACCCGCACCCGCATTCGCATCCGCACCCGTGCCCGCGTCGGCCCCCCGCCGGCTCAGGACATGCCGGGCCAGCACCTCCAGATGTGCCGGCGGCACCGTCGCGTACCGGTCGCGGGCGAGCCGCCCGCGTGCCAGCAGATCCTGCTCGGCGTCCTCGACCAACTGCGCCGTGTCGGAGCGCCGCAGCAGCCCCCGTACCGTCCCCAGGGCCGAACCCAGCGTGCTCACCGCCAGGTCCGCGAGCCCCGCCACCAGCAGTACCGCCTGCTCGTCCCTGCTCTCCCGTGTCACACCGTTCCCCGCTCTCCGCGATCCGCGATCCGCGATCCGTGATCCGCCGTGGTCGCGCACCACGGTGGGGGCGGGCGGGACGGTCCGTACGGGGAACTCACCAACGGGTGAAGCGGATCAGGCCACGCCGGGAGGACCGACGGACAGTGCGCCCTTGCCGATCCGGTAGCCCACGTACCCCTTGGGATACGGAGTGACGTGCAGGCCGAACACCATGCTCGGCACCGGGTCGGCGAACGCGCCCGCCGCCAGCATCGCCCGCGCCCCGCCGGCCTCGGTGACCGGCGGGCCCTCCTCGGCCGGCTGGAACACGAACAGGACGGTGCCGGGCAGGCGTTCGCGCGCCCCGGCGAGCACGCTCGCCGCGCCCATCAGCATCGCCGTGTGGCAGTCGTGCCCGCAGGCGTGCGAGACCGGGAACGGACCGCCCGGATAGTCCGGGTCGACCGTCTCCGACGCGAAGTCGGCCCCGCACAGGTCGCGCACCGGCAGGGCGTCGATGTCCGCGCGCAGCGCGGCGGTGCGCGGACCGGGAAGCCCGCCGCGCAGTACCCCCACCACCCCGTGGCCGGCGATCCCGGTGCGCACCTCGTCGAGGCCGAGGGAGCGCAGATGGCCGGCGACCAGCGCCGCCGTCTTCTCCTCGCGGTTGGGGAGTTCCGGATTGCGGTGCAGATGGTGCCGCCAGGCGACGACCTGCCCGGCCGCCTCCCGGGCCGCCCGGTCGAGCGCGGCGCGGGTCTCGTCGTGCGTCGGTTCCGTGGTCGGTTCCGTCGTCGGTTCCGTGCTCACCAGGGCCTCCGTCGGGCTCGGTCCGTGGATGGACGTCCGCGGACCAGCCTGGCACGCCACGGCCGTCCTCGCGGGGAGGACGGCCGTCCGGCCGACCGGGTCAGGCGCCGGGGAACACCGGCGCCGCGCGCTCCAGGATCGCTGCCGTGTCCACGCCCTGCGGGAGGGTGCCGAAGGCGATGCCCCAGTCACCGTCGAGACGCGAGGCGCAGAAGGCGTCGGCGACGGCCGGGTGCCCGTGCCGGACGAGGAGCGAGCCCTGCAGCACGAGGGCGAGGTGCTCGACCAGACGGCGGGCCCGGAACTGCAGGGCCGTCGGGTCGCCCAGGCCGGCGAGGTCCTTGCGGAGCCGGGCGACCGCCGCGTCCAGGCGCCGGTCGGCGCCGGCCGCGCGGTCCACCTCGGCGAAGAAGGCCTCCACGGCGGCCGGCTGCTTTGCCATCGCGCGCAGCACGTCGAGCGCGGCCACGTTGCCCGAGCCCTCCCAGATGGAGGGCAGCGGCGACTCGCGGTAGAGCCGGGGCAGGTCCGAGTCCTCCACATAGCCGTTGCCGCCCAGGCACTCCAGCGCCTCGGCCGCGTGGGCGGGGGCCCGCTTGCACACCCAGTACTTGGTGACGGCGAGTCCGAGCCGGCGCAGCCGGTCCTCCTCGGCGTCACCGGCGGCGGCCCGGTCCACCGCGCCCGCGAGCCGCAGCGCGGCGAGGGTCGCGGCCTCCGCCTCGACCGCCAGGTCGGCGAGCACATTGGTCATCAGCGGCTGCTCGACGAGCCGAGCGCCGAACGCGCTGCGGTGGGTGGCGTGGTGCACCGCCTGCACCAGGCCGAGCCGCATCCCGGACGCCGAGCTGATCGCGCAGTCGAGCCGGGTCATGTTCACCATGCGGATGATGGTGGCGACGCCGCGGCCCTCCTCCCCGACGAGCCGGCCGAGCGCGCCCTCGTACTCGATCTCGCTGGAGGCGTTCGACCGGTTGCCCAGCTTGTCCTTGAGCCGCTGGAGCCGGATCGCGTTGCGCGAGCGGTCCGGAAGGACCCGCGGCACCAGGAAGCAGGAGAGCCCTCCGGGCGCCTGCGCGAGGGTGAGGAAGACGTCCGACATCGGCGCCGAGGTGAACCACTTGTGCCCGGTCAGCGCGTACGTCCCGGGCTCGCCGGTCGGCACCGCCCGGGTGGTGTTGGCGCGCACGTCCGAGCCGCCCTGCTTCTCGGTCATCGACATGCCGGCGATGATCCCGCGCTTCTCCGTCGGGACGCGCAGTCCGAAGTCGTACGTCGTGGAGGTCAGCAGCGGCTCGTAGACGGCGGCGAGCTCCGGCTCGGCGCGCAGCGCGGGCACCGCGGCGTACGTCATGGAGACCGGGCACAGGTGGCCCGCGTCGGCCTGCCCCCAGACGAACACCTTCGCGGCGCGCGCCACGTGCGCGCCCGGGCGCTCGTCGGCCCACGGCGCCGCGTGCAGACCGTGCCGGACGGCCGTGGTCATCAGCTCGTGCCAGTACGGGTGGAACTCGACCTCGTCGATCCGGTGCCCGTAGCGGTCGTGGGTGCGCAGCACGGGGGAGTGGCGCTCGGCCAGCCGTCCCCACTCCTGCGCCCGCGCGTCACCGGCGAGCCGGCCGAGCTCGCGCACCTCGTCCTCGGCCCAGCCGGCGCCCTCGCGGCGCAGCGCCTCCAGGAGCGCCGGGTCGCCGGCGACGTCGTAACCGGTGAGCGGCGGAACTTGGTTGGTGACCTCATGCGTGGTCGGCATCGGGAACTCCCAGGGCTCGCAGGGTGAAGGTGACCAGTGCGGGGACGGTGCCGGGCCCGGGGGCCCCGCCCGTCAGGGGGCCGATCAGCGCCTCCGCGCCCGCGCCGACGAGCGCGGAGGCGGTCAGGACGGCGTCCTGGGGCGGCAGTTCGCCGTCCCGTACGCCGGCCGTGATCCGTTCGGCGAAGACGTCGCGGAACGCGCGCCGGAAGACGAGCCGCTCGGCGTCGACGGCCGGGTCGACCGGCTCGGCGAGCAGCGCGTAGGCGAGGCGCGGCGCCTTCAGGGCGCGGCGCGCGAAGGTCTCGATGACCGCCACGACCCGGTCGGCGGCCGTCCGGTGGGCGCCGAGCGCGGCGGCCTCGGTCACCGCGGCCACCTCGCGCTCCACGACGGTCCGGAACAGCTCGACGGACAGCTCGGCCTTGCTGGGGAAGTGGCGGTACACGCTTCCGGTGGCGATGCCCGCCCGCGCGGCGACGGCGGCAACGGTGCAGCCGGCGTAGCCGTGCTCGGCGAGCAGACCGAGGCCCGCCTCGACGACGGCGGTGCGCTGTGCGTCGAGACGGGCCTGGACTGCGGGCGTGCGGCGGTAGACCATGCAAGAAGTGAAGCAGTGATTCACAGCTTCAGCAAGGCTCCGCGCCTTGCTTCGGCATGGCTTCGGCATGGCTCCGCGCCCAGCTTCGGCAGGGCTCCGCGCCGTACCTCCACGGGAGCGGGGGAGGGGCCGGGGCCGGCCGGCGGCCGGACCCGGTCAGCCGGTGAAGATCTCCACAAGGGACCACAGGGCGAGGCCGGCCATGCAGACGCCGCCGATCCGCTGCACCGTCTTCAGGGGGACCCGCTTGGCGATGAACCGGCCGGCGATCAGGGCGAGCGCCGAGACGGACATCAGCGCGGCGGCGGAGCCGATCGCGGTCGACCAGGTGCCGTCGGTGGCGGCCAGGTTGGCGGTGGTGATCTGGGTCAGGTCGCCCCACTCGCTGATGAACACGGCCATGAAGGCGGTCGAGTAGACCGGCCAAAAGCCGGTGACGGTCCTGCCGCCCGCCTCGTCCTCGCTGTCCTCGTCCCCGCCGCCGCGCAGCAGCATGAAGGCGCCGAAGCCGAACATGAGGGCCGAGACCAGCTTGACGGTCCAGTCGGGCAGCAGCCCGATGAGACTGCCGGCGCCGACGGCGATGGCCACGTGCACGACGAACGCCGTCGAGGTGCCGAACCAGACGTACAGCGGACGCATCCGCGTGCCCATCGCGAGGGACGCGAACATCGTCTTGTCGGGGAGCTCGGCGAGGAAGATCAGCCCGAAGGCGGTGACGATCGCCAAGGGGTCGAGTTGCATAACCGGGGAGGCTCTCTGCTCGGACCGGGCCCGGGACCGACACGGCGCCTCGGCGGGCGACGGGAGGACCACTCGGCCCGGCATGACGAACCACGCCCACGGAACTGCGGACGCGGCGCACTGCCTGGCCGAAGGTCTCGCCCGCCCGCGCTGTCCGCGCGGACCCGGTCACCGGGAACCCGGGGGCTCCAGTGTGTCGACGACCGGTTCGCAGGGCTACTCCCCTTCGCTTCGGCCCAGTGTAACGGACCACCCCGGCGATCTTCGTAGACACTGTCTATGAAGGTGGTAGACAGTGTCTACGAACATCGGCTAGACAGTCCTCCATGCCCGCAGACGCACCACACCGCCCCGAAGGCGCATCCGGCGCCACCCTCGAAGAGACCCTGCGCGACCGCCTCGTCCGCACCGGCGTCGAGCTCGTCGACGCCGAGGGCGCCCAGGCGCTCACCCTCCGCGAGATCGCCCGCCGCGCCGGGGTCTCCCACGGTGCGCCCCGCCGGCACTTCCCCACCCACCTCGACCTGCTCTCGGCCATCGCCCGCGAGGGCTTCACCGAGCTGGGCGAGCGGGTGAAGGCCGTGGACGACCCGGCGGGCGCGCCGCGCGCCCGGATCGAGGCGCTCGCCCGCTGCTACCTCGACTTCGCCCGGCTGCGCGGCGGGATGTACGAGCTGA
The DNA here is from genome assembly GCF_040681095.1 of Streptomyces sp. NPDC051909. Taxonomy (NCBI): domain Bacteria; kingdom Bacillati; phylum Actinomycetota; class Actinomycetes; order Kitasatosporales; family Streptomycetaceae; genus Streptomyces; species Streptomyces sp. NPDC051909. The sequence goes on from NZ_JBFAYA010000012.1 coordinate 67,279, forward strand.
TGTTCCGGCACGACCTCCTGGAGAGCGGCCGGCTCGGCCTGCGCGACACCAGCCTCCCGCTCTTCTCCCGGCTCGCCGACCTGGTCGCGGCCCACCGCCCGGACACCCCCGACCCCGTCACCGCCACCGGCGCCCTGTGGGCCAACCTCCACGGCATCGCCCAGCTCTGGCGCTGGGGCAGCCTGCGCCTGGCCACCGGCGCCGACGACCCGGCGCCGCTGCTCGCCGCCGCGCTCGACGCCCACCTCGGACCGGCGAGCGGGGAGCCCCGATGAGCCCGCGCCGCCCCGTCGCCCTCGCCTGCAGCGTCACCGGAGCCGCCGTCGTCGCCCTCGACGGCACCGTCCTGACGATCGCCCAGCCCGTGCTGCAACGCGACCTCGGCGCGGACACCGGCCAGGTGCAGTGGACCAGCACCGGCTATCTGGTCGCCGTCGCGAGCCTGCTGGTCTTCGCCGGCCGGCTCGCCGACCGCTACGGGCACCGCCGGCTCTTCGTCCTCGGCTGCCTCGGCTTCGCCGGCGCCTCCGCCGGCATCGCCGCCGCGCCCGGCATCGGCTGGGTCGTCGCCCTGCGCGTCCTCCAGGGCGTGGCGGGCGCACTGCTCCAGCCCGCCACCCTCGGCATGCTGCGCGCCGCCTATCCGCCCGACCGGCTCGCCATGCCCGTCGCCGTGCGCACCAGTGCCATCGGCCTCGCCGCGGCTGCCGGTCCGCTGGTCGGCGGCGCACTGGTCGACGCGTACGGCTGGCGCGCGGTGTTCCTGATCGGCGTCCCCCCGACCCTCGCCGTCGCCCTGCTCTGCCTCGCCCTTCCGGACGCGGCGGCCGGTCGCCTCCGCTCCGTGCCCACCGGCCCGCGCGCGCTGGACCTCCCGGGTGCCGCCCTGCTCGGCCTCGGGCTCGCCGCCCTCGTCCAGGGCCTGGTCCACGGGCCCTCCGCCGGCGCCCTGCCCGCACTCGCCGTCGCCGCCGCGGCCGGGATCGCCTTCGTCCGGCACGAGCGGCGCGCACCACAGCCGCTCGTGCCGCCCGGGACGCTCCGGCGCGGTCCGGTCGCCGCCGGGCTCGCGGCGCTGCTCGGGGTGTCGGCCGCGCTCTCTGGGACGCTGTTCACCGCCACGTACCTCTTCCAGGACACCCTCGGTCTCGGACCGCTGCCGACCGCGCTGCGGATGGTGCCGCTCGCCGTCCTCATGATCGTCGGCGCGCCGCTCAGCGCCGTCCTCGCCAAGCGGTACGGGGCAGGGCGCACGGCCGTCGGCGGGGCCGCGCTCCTCGCCGCCGGGGTGCTGCTGCTCGCCCGCCCCGAGGTCGTGGGCTCCGCGCTCGCCACCGGGGCCTGCGCGGCCCTGATCGGCGCCGGGTTCGGGGCGGTGATGGTGACGGCCACCTCCGTGGTCGTGCACCGGGCCGCCGAGGAACACGCCGGGGTGGCCGGCGGGCTCCAGCAGACCGCGATGAACACCGGCCCGGTCCTGGGCGTGGCGCTCGCCGCCCTGCTCCTGCCCTCCGGCACCGCCCTGCCCGTCCTCGCCGCCGCCGCGGCGCTCGCCGTCCCCGCCGCCCTCGCCCTGCCGGGGGCCGACCGGACGGCCGGCGGACACGCCAGCGGGGGCCGCGACGACGGGGTCCGCCGCCGCCCCGAACGTACGATCATGAGATGCCCTTCGGTGGTCACCGCCTTCCCGGCGCGACGGGGACGCGCACCCAGTTCAACCTCGGCCTCGCGCTGCCGTTCCTGGCCCTCGTCCTGGTCGTCCTCGCCGACCTCGTCACCGCCGAGACCCAGCACTTCGACCGCCTGCTCGTGATCGGTCCGGCGCTCGCCGCCATCACGTGGAACGCACGCGGCACCCTCGTCGTCGGAATCCTCGCCATGGTGCTCCGGCTCGTCCTGGCCGTGGCCCAGGGCGACCCGGCCACCGACACGATCTCCGCGGAGCTCGTCCTGGCCGCCGTCATCGCCGCGTCCGTCTGGGTGAGCCAGGTCCGCACCCGTTACGAGCGCGACCTGAGCGAGGTGACCGCCGTCGCCGAAGTGGTCCAGCGGGTGCTGCTGCGCCCGCTGGCCCCCCGGCTCGGCCGGGTCGAACTGCACCTCCTGTACGTCTCCGCCGCCGCCAAGGCCCGCATCGGCGGCGACTTCTACGAGGCGGTACGGGTCCCCGGCGGCGTCCGCGTCATGCTCGGCGACGTCCAGGGCAAGGGCCTCGGCGCCGTCGAGACCGCCTCCGTCCTGCTCGGCTCCTACCGGGCCTCCGTCACCGAGGCACCCGACCTGGCCGCCCTCGCCGACCGGCTGGAGGCGGGGCTCCAGCAGTACGGCGCCTGGGACCCCGACTCCGACGCCGCCGAACGCTTCGCCACCGTGCTGCTGCTCGAACTCCCCGACGACAGCGACGTCGTCCGGCTGGTCAGCTGCGGCCACCCCGCCCCTCTGCTCCAGCACGCCGGGCGGGTCCGGCCGGTCGCCTTCACCGACCCCTCGCTGCCCCTCAACCTCGCCGGCCTGTACGTCTCGCGGCATGTCGTCGAGGAGGTCCCCTTCGGGCCCGGCGACCGGCTGCTGCTCTTCACCGACGGGGTGAGCGAGACCCGCGACCGGGCGGGCGAGTTCTATCCGCTGCGGGCCCGCCTGGGCGGCTGGACCGACGAGCCCGCCGACCGGGTCCTGCCACTCCTCCACCAGGACCTCACCGCCTACGGTGAGGCCGGCCTCGACGACGACGTGGCCGCGCTGCTCCTCGTACGCCCGCCGGAACCGGCCGCCGTGTCCGCCAGGCCGACCGCCCGGCCCGCCCGGCCCACCCCGTAACCCCCTGAGGGCACGTCTCCGAGCGGACGCCCCGGGACCTCAGCCCCGGTACGGCGTGTTGGCCTCGGCCCAGTCGGCGAGGGCCCGGGCGCACTCGGCGACCGACTCGCGCCAGCTGCGGGCCGCACCCTCGCCCGCCTCGTCGCTCACATGCTTCACCATGCGGAGCGGAACTCCGGCGAGTTCGGCGGCGCTCGCCAGCGCGTAGCCCTCCATGTCCACCAGGGCGGCCCGCACCGCGAGCCGTTCGCGGGCCGCCTCGTCCGCGATGAAGGCGTCGCCGGTGGCGAGGACCACCTCGCCGCCCGCGGGCAGCGCGATCGGCGCGCCGTAGGTCTCGCCGGTGAGGCTCGCGAGCAGCTCGCCGTCGAGGTCGTGCTGGATGACCGTGCCGACGACATGGGTGCCGGTCCAGCCGGGGCGCAGCGCGCCCGCCGTGCCGAGGTTGACGATCTCGGAGGGCCGCGTGCCACGGCCGAGGACGGAGGCGAGCGCCGTGGCCGCGTTGACCTTGCCCATGCCGGTCAGCAGCACCGGCAGGTCGGTGTCGAGGTGCTGCGCCTCCTCCTTGACCGCGAGGACCAGCAGGGGACGGCCGACGGTGATCTCACCTATGAGTTCCATGCGGGTCACGCTACCCGCTGTCGCCCGATCGACCCTGATCGGAGCAGGCCGGGAGACCGGATCGGGAGACCGGATCAGGGGATCGGACGGGGAGACCGGAGCGGGGGATCGGACCGGGAGACCGAGCCGGGGGATCAGACCGGGAGGAGCCGGCCGATGAGCTCGGCGAGCTGGCCGGCATTGCGGCAGGGGCGCATCTCGACGAGCTCCGCGTAGGCGTGCGCCGCGGAGTCGCCGGTGGACCACAGCGCGGGCTGCTCCGGGTTGAGCCAGTACACCCGGCGGGCCCGGTCCGCGATGAGCTTCAGCGCGGCGAGGTTCGGGTCGCTGCGGTTGGTGCGGGCGTCGCCGAGCACGAACACCACGCTCCGGGGGCCGAGCACGTCCACGTACCGTTCGGCGAACTCGCCGAGGGCCGTCCCGTAGTCGCTCTGCCCGTGCCAGCCGGTGAGCGTCGCCTCGGCGAGGATCCGCTCGCCGAGCCCCGCCGGATCGGCCCGGCCGCGGGCCACCAGGTCGGTGACCTCGTCGACCCGGTTGACGAACGCGAACACCCGCACCCGGCTGAACTGGTCGTGCAGCGCCTGCACCAAGAGCATCGTGAAATGGGCGAATCCGGCCACCGAGCCGGACACGTCGCAGAGCAGCACCAGCTCGGGGCGCCCCGGCCGCCGGCGGCGCAGCACGGGCCGCACCGGCACGCCGCCGGTGGACAGCGAACGCCGCAGGGTGCGCCGCAGGTCGATCTCGCCGCGCGCGGCCCTGCGCCGCCGGGCCGCGAGCCGGGTGGCCAGCCTGCGGGCCAGCGGCCGCACCGTACGCCGCAGCTCGTCGAGCTGCTCGCGGCCGGCGAGCAGGAAGTCGACCCGGTCCGGGGTCGCCTCGACCGCCCGCCGGGCCACCCGGTCCCGGCCCTGCCGCACGGCCACCCGGCGGCGTGCCTCGGTCCGCACCCGCTCCCGGAAGTCCTCGATGCGCCGCCGGATCTCGTCGTCGGTCAGCCGGTCGGCGAACTCCGGCTCGGCGTTCCCGGCGTCCCGGAGCGTCGCCCGCACCCGGGCGAGCAGTGTCTCGGGGCGCAGCCGGGACAGCGTCTGGTACGAGGACCAGCCGTCCGAGCCCGGTGTGGCGCCGAAGCCGCCGAGCGCCCCGACCGCCTCGCCCGCCAGCAGGTTCAGCGCCGCGTCGTCGCCCGCGGCGAGCGCGGCGGCGAGCCGTTCGCGCAGCGCGGCCGTCGCCTCGGGGCCGGCGGCGGCCCGCTCCCGTTCGTCCGCCTCCGCGCCGTCGTCCACGCCGTCGAGGAGCGGGAAGTACAGGTCGAAGACCCGGTCGAACACCCGCCGCTGTGCCGCCCCGTGCAGCAGCGTCGCGGCCAGTGCCTCGCGCATCCGCTCGCGGTCGGTGAAGCCGACGGCGGCGAGCGCCAGCCCGGCGTCGACGGTCTCGCCCGTCCCGATGCCGAAGCCGTGCGCCCGCAGCGCCCGTACGAGACCGGTGACCCGGTCGCCGGGACCGGCGGGCTCCGGGCGGGCGCTCACATCGTGTCCAGGTCGAGCTTCGCGGCCGCCTTCCGGATGTCCTCCTGGTGCTTGAGGATCACGCCGAGACTGCTGCGGACGACGTCCTCGGAGAGGGTGTTCGCGCCGAGGGCGAGCAGGGTGCGGGCCCAGTCGACGGTCTCCGCCACGGACGGCGCCTTGCGCAGGTCCATCGCGCGCAGCGCGCCGACCACCCGTACCACCGAGGCGACCAGCGCCTCGTCGATGCCCGGCACCTTGCTCCGGACGATCCGGCGTTCCAGGTCCTCCTCGGGGAAGTCGATGTGGAGGAAGAGGCAGCGGCGGCGCAGCGCCTCGGAGAGCTCGCGGCTGGCGTTGGAGGTGAGCACGACGAAGGGGCGGCGGGTGGCGGTGATGGTGCCGAGCTCGGGCACGGTCACCTGGAAGTCGCTGAGGACCTCCAGGAGCAGCCCCTCGATCTCGATGTCGGCCTTGTCGGTCTCGTCGACCAGCAGCACGGTCGGCTCGTCGGAGCGGATGGCGGTGAGCAGCGGGCGGGACAGCAGGAACTCCTCGCCGAAGATGTCCGTGCGGGTGTCGTCCCAGCTCTCGTCGCGGCCGGCGGTGATCCGCAGCAGCTGCTTGGCGTGGTTCCACTCGTAGAGCGCGCGGGCCTCGTCCACGCCCTCGTAGCACTGCAGCCGCACCAGGCGCGCCCCGGCGACGGCGGCGACCGCCTTCGCCAGTTCCGTCTTGCCCACGCCGGCGGGACCCTCGACGAGCAGCGGCTTGCCGAGCCGGTCGGCGAGGAAGACCGTGGTCGCGACGGCCGGCGAGGCCAGATAGCCGGTCGTGGCGAGGCGCTCGGCGACGTCGTCGACGGAACGGAAGTACCCGGTCGTCATTGCTGTTCCCCCGGAGTTCCCTTGGGTTACCCACCAGTAGGGGCAGCCTACCGGCCGGTATGCCGCAGGTCACGCCCCCCGGGCGCGCCCCCACGCCGGAGCGGGCGCCCGGGGGGTGCCGCGCGCGGCGCGGGCGGGGCGCTGATGGAATGGGGGGAGGCGAACGGGTGTGGAGGCGCGGTGTCCGGACGAGCTGGGGAGCGGCCCCTGCCGGAGGGAGAGTACGAGGCCGTCCTCGCCCGGCTCGACGCCCTGGAGCACGCCGCGACCGAGATAGGCACCCGGCCCGACGAACGGACCGTCTGCGCCGAGCTCGCCGACTTCCTCGTACGCCGGGTGGCCGACGCCGCCGCCGTCGAGCTCCGGCCGGTGGACGCGGGCACCGCCGTCGGGCTCCGAACGGCGGACACGAGCGACCTCGCCCCGACCGGACCCGCGGCCACCGCGGGGAAGACCGCCCTGCTCGACCGCGCCGACCCGGACGGGACCACGGTGTTCGCCGCGCCGCTGCTCGCCCCCGACGGGACGGAGCTGGGACGGGTACGCGTCGCCCGGGCGACCGGCGGGTTCGGCGCGCACGACACCGCCGTGGTGGCCCACGCCGCCCGCCTCGCCGCCGTCCACCTCGGGCACGCGCGCCGGCTCGCCGCCACCGAGGCCACCGCCCTGCACCTGCAACGCGCCCTGGTCGCCGAACCCGGCCGCCCGCACCCCAATCTGGAGATCGCCGGCCGCTATCTGCCCGCCGGCGCCCGCACCCTGGTCGGCGGGGACTGGTTCGAGACGGTGCGGCTCCACTTCGGGCGCAGCCTGCTGGTCGTCGGCGACGTCATGGGCCACGGTCTCGACGCGGCCGTGGACATGAACGCCTACCGGGGCGCCCTGCGCGAGGTCGCCGCCACCGACCTGCCCCCGCACCGGGTGCTGCGCCAGCTGGACGCCGTGGTCGCCGAGGACGAGGGGCGACGGCCGGCCACCTGTCTGCTGATCCAGGTCGACCCGGCCCGCTCCACCGCCACCTTCGCCAGCGCGGGCCACCTGCCGCCGGTCGTCTTCGCCGCCGACGGCTCCGCCGAACTCGTCGACCTGCCGGTGGGCCCGCCGCTCGGCACCGGATTCGGCGGCTACGAACCCGCCGTCCGCACCCTGGCCCCGGCCGACACCCTGCTGTCCTTCACCGACGGCCTGGTCGAGCGGCGCGGCGAGGACATCGACGTCTCCCTCGCCCGGCTCGCCGCGCTGCGCCTCCCGCCGGGGTCCGGGCCCGAGGAAGTGGTCGACGAGGTGCTGCGACGACTCGACGCGCACACCGCCGAGGACGACGTCGCCGTGCTCGCCGCCCGCTGCCGCGAACGCCCCGCGAACTGAGCCGAGTCGACCGGTTCCCGCCCCGCTCTCGACCCCGCTTTCATACCCGCGCGGGAATATTTCCGCAGGAAGCTTGTGCCGCCCCGTCCGGCGCGGCACGCTCCTCGTATGAACACAGCCAGGCACGCCAGTGAACGCCTGATGAGCTGGCCCTCGCTGATCGCCGACCGCGCGCCCTGCGGCGCCGAACTCGGACTCCGCACCGCCACCCAGGAGATCGTGCACTTCCACGGAGAGCACGAGGCCGACGTCCATCTCACCCGCGCCATGATCGCCCGGCTGCGCCCGGCCCTGCTCGGCTCCAGCGCGGTCCGGCTCCGCGCCGGCTCCGGCTGGGTGACGGTCCGTCTGGACGCCGGCTCGGACATCGATCTGCTCGCCACCCTGGTGAGCGCCGCCCTCCAAGCCACCGGCGCCCCCTATCCGGCGGGGGACCCGGCGCCCGACCACTGCACCCGTACCGGTCGCCCGTTCGTCTGCTCCTGACCGGCCTCCCGGGCGGGCCGCGTCGTGCGGCTCAGCCCACCGGGAACAGCATGCAGGTGCTGGTCGCGTGGGCGAGCAGCCGGTCCCGGTCGTCGTACAGACCCGCCTCGGCCAGCGCCGTGCGCCGGCCCTGGCTGATCACCGTGCCGATCGCCCGCACCTTGCCGGTGTCCAGGGTGATCGGGCGCAGGAAGCGCGTCGACAGGTCCAGCGAGGTGTACGCCGTGCCCCGGGGGAGCGTGGTGTGCACCGCGCAGCCCGCCGCCGAGTCGAGCAGGGTCGCGCAGACCCCGCCGTGCACGCTCCCGATCGGGTTGTAGTGCTCCTCGCCCGGCTCGAACGAGAACACCGCCCGGCCGTTCTCGACCTCCTCCAGGGCGAAACCGAGCAGCGCCCCGATCGGCGGTCCCGGCAGCCGTCCGGCGATCATCTCGTGCAGGAAGTCCAGGCCCGCCATCGTTCCGGCGGCCTCGGCGGTGGCCGCCGCGTCATGCCATCGCACCGTGCGTGTCCGCTCCATCACCGATGTCCCTCCGTCGGGGCCGTGTGCCCGGTCTCTTCGCTTCTTGTCACTTCTGGCTTCGAAGATCGAAGCTAGATGTCCGGTCCGCTGGCTGTCAATGGCGAAGCCAGCTGGCTAGAGTGTGACGATGGAGTGGCTGGAGATCGACACCGAGAACTGCCCGGTCCGCCGCGCGCTCGACCTGGTCGGCGAGAAGTGGTCCCTGCTCATCCTGCGCGACGCCTTCAACGGGGTGCGCCGCTACGACGACTTCCGCCGCCACCTCGGCCTCTCCGAGGCCGTCCTCGCCGACCGGCTCCGCAAACTCGTCGGCGCCGGCATCCTGCGCGTCGAGCCCTACCGCGAACCGGGCGCCCGCACCCGCTCCCAGTACCGCCTCACCGCCCGCGGCCGCGACCTCTGGCCCGTCCTGCTCGCCCTCAAGCAGTGGGGCGACACCCATGCCGCCGACCCCGACGGCACCCCCCTCGACATCCGCCACGCCGCCTGCGGCGCACCCGTCCGCGTCGAGGTCGTCTGCACCGGCGAGGAACACGCCCCGCTCACCCCCTTCGAGGTGACCGTCCGCCCCGGTCCCGCCGCCCGTCCCCGCCCGCACTGAACCGTGCCCCCGCTCGCGCCGAACCGCCCCGGCCCACGCTGAACCGCCCCGGCCCGCGCCACCCGTTCGGCCGCATCCCGGACGGGTTCGGCCGGCCGGCGGGGTACTCGACGAGGCATGCCCCCCACTTCCGGTGCTCCCCACGACGGCGCCCCCGCCGAGCACGGCCACTGGTTCCACCGGCTCCACGAACGCGTCCTCGCCTCACCGGTCGGACTCGTCTGGAACCGCGGCCGCGAGATGGAACTCATGCACCGCGCCATGGGGTTCGCCGCCCTCAGCCTGCTCACCCTGATCCCGCTCCTCATCGTGGTCGCCGCCGCCGACCTCGCCAGCGGCCAGGGCTTCGCCCGCTGGCTCATCCAGGGCCTCGGGGTCTCCGAGGTCTCCCAGGAGGAGGTCGAACAGCTCTTCGGCCAGCCCGGGCAGGCCCTCCAACGCACCACGGCCTTCGGTCTCGCCGCCCTCGCCGCCTTCGGCGTCACCTTCGGATCCGCCGTCCAGACCGGCTACGAACGCATCTGGAACCTCCCCACCGCCCGCTGGCACACGATGTGGCGGCACGTCGTCTGGCTCGCCGTCCTCGTCGCCGCGCTCCTCCTCTTCGTCGCCGGCCCCGCCCCCGAGAACTCCCCGGCCGCAGTCACCGTCTTCGTCGCCCTCGGCGACCTGGCCGGCAGCTTCCTCTTCTTCTGGTGGTCCCAGCGCTTCCTGCTCTGCGGCCGCATCCGCTGGCGCGCCCTCGTCCCCGGAGCCGTCCTCACCGCCCTCGGCCTGCTCGGCCTGCGTGTCTTCTCCCAACTGGTGTTCTCCCCGCTCATCGCCTCCAACGCCGTCACCTACGGCCAGTTCGGCACCGTCCTCGTCCTGCAGTCCTGGCTCGTCGGCGTCGGCTTCGTCGTGTACGGAGGCGCCCTCGTCGGACGCCTGGTGCACGAAGGGCTGGTGCTGCGCCGCCTCCGCCGCACAGCCGCCGCCGATCCTCCTGAACCGAAGTGATCACACGATCCGGTGATGAGGGCGCACGGGACCCGACGGGGGCCGTCCGGCCGCTTGGATGGGCGGTGATCCTTTCGCCCTCGACGAGAGAGAGCCGCCCACATGGCGCACACCTGGCTGCCGCCCGCCGAGTACATCGCGACGCTCCCGAGAGCCACCGCGTACGCCTGCCTCTACTTCACCGACACCCGCGGACGCCCTTTCCAGCTGCGCGCCACCCAGGCGACCGAGCTGTGGCAGTGGCCCGGCGGCAACATGGACCCGGGGGAGACCCCGTGGGAGACGGCGCTGCGGGAGTGCCGTGAGGAGACCGGCATGGTGTACCCGGGCGAACCCCGGCTCCTGGGCGCCGACTTCACCTCGTCCCGCGGCGAGGACTGGCCGGCCAACCACATCGGCTTCATCTTCGACGGCGGTGAGCTGACCGACGAGCAGATCGCCGCGGTGGTCCTCGACCCGACCGAGCACAGCGAGTACCGGGTCCGTACGCTCGACGAGTGGGAGCGGGAGATGAGCCCGCGCACCTTCCGCCGCCTCGCCGCCGTCGACCGGGCCCGCCGGTCGGGCGGCACGATCTATCTGGAAGCCGCGGACGCGTCCTGAACAGGGGCGGCGGCCGGCCGTGGATCCGGGCCGGCCGCCGCCCCTGCCTGCGTGGGCGTTCAGCGATGGCAGACGGGCGCCGGGTGGGCGACGTCGAGCACGAAGCGCTCGGGGGAGTGCAGGGTGAAGGTCTTGTAGAACGGCTTGGCCGAGAAGGCGGCTCCGACGGTGACCACGCCCTCGAAGTCGCCGGTGAGGGCGACACCCTTGAGCGCGGGGAGGGAGATCTTCACGAGCCGGGGGCCGCGGTAGACGGACTGTCCGGACTCGTTGTGGGCGGCGGCGGGCGAGAGCCTGATCTCCAGGAAGTACTTCCCGGGGAGCGGCACCCGTTGGCCCGAGCCGTCGTAATGCAGCTCCTTGACCGGCGTCACCTTCACCGGGGGCAGCGTGCCCCGGACGTCGATGACGAGCCGGTCGAAGGTGGGGTGGCCGCCCCAGCGCACGTTCACGACCTGGGCCATGGCCGGCGGGGTCGTGGAGCGGGGCGGGGCGGCCGAGGCGCCGGCGGGGATCGTGGCGCCGATCCCGGCGGCGAGGAGAATGCCCGCGGCGCCGGCCGCGAGGCTCTGACGGTGAAGCATGACGTCCCCCGGATTTCTCGAGCGGTGGGGACACTGGTGTCACTGGGAAGGACATCCGTCCGGATGAGGTTGGTTCCACCCGAATTGCGAAGTTCTCCGCTGTTCTGCAGTATGCGCGCCCCGTCGGCCCGTGGGGAATCCATGGGTCCGGCGCCGTAACCTCGGGGCGTCCCGGCAGTTGACCAGGCCATGAAGAAGCGCAGCATGCTCGCCATCGCCTCCCTCGCCGCAGGCGTCGTCACCGCCCTCGTCAGTCCGGCGCCGAACGCCTCCGCCGCGCAGCCCGGCGACACGGGCGCCGGTGTCACCGGCCTCCTCCAGGAGGACCAGGACGTCGACGCCCTCCTGGACGACACGGTCGAGGGTGTCGGCGACGGCCTCGCGCCCGCCGAGGCGCCCCAGGTTCCGCAGGCCGGTGGCCTTCTCTGACCTCCGCGGTCCCCGGACGGGGGTGGCCCGTGCGCGCGCAGTGGCCGAGGAATGACAGGATGTCCCCATGAGCAACAACGTTTACTTCGACATCACCATCAACGACGAGCCGGCCGGCCGGATCGTCTTCAAGCTCTTCGACGACGTCGTCCCGAAGACCGCCCGCAACTTCCGCGAGCTGGCCACCGGCGAGCACGGCTTCGGCTACGCGGGCTCCCCGTTCCACCGCGTCATCCCGCAGTTCATGCTGCAGGGCGGTGACTTCACCAACGAGAACGGCACCGGCGGCAAGAGCATCTACGGCGCGAAGTTCGAGGACGAGAACTTCCAGCTGAAGCACGACCGCCCGTTCCTGCTGTCCATGGCGAACGCGGGCAAGAACACCAACGGCTCCCAGTTCTTCATCACCACGATCGTCACCGACTGGCTGGACGGCAAGCACGTCGTCTTCGGCGAGGTCGTCGAGGGCCAGGACCTGGTCAAGAAGATCGAGTCCCACGGCTCCCGCTCCGGTGCCACGGACGCCAAGATCCGCGTCGCCAAGTCCGGCGTCGTCGAGGCCTGAGCCGGGACGTCCCGGCTCCGACCGCGCGGCTCGCGCCGCGCGTCGACCACCGCCCCCGCGCCGACCTCGGCCGGGGGCGGTCGCACGCCCGGCAGCGAACGGCGGCCGACCGGTCAGCCGAGGGCGCGTGCCAGCGCCCGGGCGAAGCCGTCCGGGTTGTCGATCATCATGTTGTGGCCGGCCGCCGGAACCTCCAGAACCGGTATGCCCAGGGCCGCCACCTTCTCCGCGTCGGCGTCCGGCAGGCTCCACTCGCCCACCAGGAAGGCCCGCGGCCGTCGCAGCCCGGCGAGCAGCTCACCCGCCGACGGCACCGAGCCCTCGACCAGCGCCACCGCGCTGCGGTGCACGGCCGACGGATCGGCGAGCCGCAGCCGCGCCGCGTAGTCCGCGCGGTCCTGCGCGGCGAGCATCGCCGCGAAACCCTCCCGGACGAAGGCCTCCTCGGTCTGCGCGGCCACCGGTGAGGAGAACATGCCGCCCCCGGGATACAGGTTCGGCTCCGCCACCACCAGCCGGTCCACCAGATCGGGCCGGGACGCGGCCAGATGCACCGCCACGGCACCGCCCATCGAGTGCCCGACCAGCTCGACCCCCGTCAGCCCCTCGTGGTCCAGGATCCGGGCCACCGCCGCCGCCTGCGACTCCATCCGGTAGTCGAAACCCGCCGGCCGGTCGCTCAGCCCGAAGCCCAGCAGGTCCACGAGCAGCGAACGGCGGCCGGCCAGCGCCGGATGCACCGCGATGTGCGCGAAGTCCGACGCGCCGGTGCAGCCGAGACCGTGCACGAACACCCGCGCGGGCCCCTCCCCGGTGCCCGGCAGATCGATCCACCGCACATGCCCGCCCGCCTCCGCCAGAAACAGCTCCCGCATGGCCCTCGCCTTCCCCTGACTCCCCGTCGGACCGGCTCCCCACCGGTCCGATCACCCTACGGGCCGCCACTGACAGTCCCCCGTGCCCAGGCGCCGGGGACGGGACGGCTCAGCCGTCTCCCTCGCCGTAACGGCGCTCGAACTTCGCGATCCGCCCCTCGGTGTCCACGGTCCGCGCCTTGCCCGTGTAGAACGGGTGGCTCTCCGACGAGATCTCCACGTCCACCACCGGATACGTGTTGCCGTCGTCCCACTCGATGGTCTGCTCACTGGTCGCCGTGGACCGGGTCAGAAAGGCGAACCCGGCCGAGCGGTCACGGAACACCACGGGCCGGTACTCCGGCTGCCTGTCCTGCTGCACTTGTCCTCCTCGGGTGGCTCTCGGGCCACCGTCGCCGGTCGTCCCCCGGTGCGCCCAGCCTCCCCGCGCACCGCCCGCACGACCAGCGCCGCACGGCCGACCGGGTGAGTGACCGCCGCGGCCGACCGCCCTCGCCTCACCCGGAGCGGGGCGGCGCGCCCCACCGCGCCGCGAGCAGCAGGGCGATGTCGTCCGGCCGGTCCAGAGCCTGGCGGGCCTCCCGGATCAGGCGGTCGGCGGTGTCCGCGAGCGCGGCCGAGCCGGCGGCCGCGAAGGTGCGGCGCAGCCGCTCCACGCCCTCGTCGATGTCCGTGCCCGGCCGCTCCACGAGACCGTCCGTGAACAGGGCGAGCACCTCGCCCGGTGCGAGCCGCAGCCGGGTCACCGGATAGGTGGCGTCCCCGTCCACCCCGAGCACGACCCCGCCGGCCAGCTCCACCACCTCCGTGCTGCCGTCCGCCCGGCGCAGCAGCGGCTGTGGATGCCCGGCCCGGGCCGCCTGCAGCTCGCCGGTGGCCGGGTCGAGCACCATGTAGCAGCAGCTCGCGAACTGCCCCGGATCCAGGTCGATCAGCAACCGGTTGGTGCCCCGCACCACGTCCTCCGGCCGGTGCCCGCTCAGCGCGAAGGCCCGTACCGCGCTGCGCAACTGCCCCATGGTGGCCGCCGCGGCCACCCCGTGGCCCTGCACGTCGCCGATCACCAGGGCCAGCCGGCCCTCACCCGTCTCGATCACGTCGTACCAGTCGCCGCCCACGTCCATGCCCTGCGTGCCGGGCAGATAGCGGCCCACCGTGTCCACGCCCTCGTACACCGGAAGACGGTGCGGGAGCAGCGCGTCCTGCAGCCCGCGGGCCAGCGCGGACTCGGAGTCGTACCGCTGCGCGCGCTCCAGGGCCTGGGCGATCAGCCCGGCGAGCGCCGTGAGCACCGTGCGCTCCTCGGCGGTGAAACCGCGCGGCTTGTCGAAGCCGAGGATGCACGAGCCCACCGGCCGGCCCGAGGCGATCAGCGGCAGGAAGGCCCGCGCACCGGTGTGCGCGTCCAGCGGCAGACCCGGATAGGCCATGCCGAGCTGGTCCATGGACTCGAAGAACAGCGGCCGCCCCGTCGTCAGCGTCTCGACGCCCGGCACCCGGGCGTCGAGACGCACCCCGTCGAAGGGCTCCAGGAAGCCGGGCGGGAAACCGGTCTCCCACGCCAGGTACAGATGCCGGTCGCTCAGCAGATAGATCGCCAGCTGCCGTCCGCCGAAGGCCGGGAGCAGCTCCTCGGTGACCACCGCCGACACCTGGCGGGCCGTCACCGCCTCCGACAGCGCGATGGCCAGCGCCACCGGCCGGTACAGGGCCGCCGCCCGCCCCTCCGGCGAGGCGAGCCCGTCGTCGTCCGCCGTGGCCGGGCGCGGCGGCAGATCGGCCGCCGCCGGGTCGTTCTCCGGCACCAGGACCAGCGTCACCCCGTCCCGGCCCGGATAGAGCGACACCGAGAGCCACTCGCCCTGCCCCGGATGCGCCATGAAGTGGATCGGCCGGTCCGAGAGCAGCGCTCCGCGCAACTGCTCCTCGTGGTACGGGTGCGCGAACCACGGCACCGCGTCCCACAGCCGCTGCCCGGCCAGTGTGCTGCGGGACAGCCCGAGGAGGCCCTCGGTGCGCTCGTTGACGTAGGTGATCCGGCCGAGCCGGTCGATCGCCAGGATCGCCCGGGGCAGCCGGTCGGTGGCGTCCGAGCCGAGGAGCCCGGTGCCGAGGTCCACCAGCGAGCCGGTGAGGACGTGCCCCGCCCGCCCGTCGGTGAGCGGCCGCGCCGTCACCTCCAGGAGGTGCAGCCCGCCGTCCGGCCCCTTCAGCCGGAGCCGCCTGGCCGCCGGGCCGCCCGAGCCGGCGGCCTGCCGGGCCAGCGCCCCCAGCGCGTACGCGTCCTCCGGCACGAGCCGCGAGGTCAGCGAGGCCACCGTCCACGGCAGCGGGCCGGTCTCGCCCAGGATGTCCCGCAGCCCCGCGTCGGCCCGGAGCGTGCCGCTGTCCAGGTCCCAGTCGAAGTAGCCGATCCGCACCGGCGGCGCGGTCCGGCTCGGCAGCTGCACGGACACCGGTTCGCCCGACCAGGCCACCCGGGTCCCGTGCCCGGCCAGACCGGCGAGCGTCGAGCCGAGCCTGCGTGCCTCCGCCAGCATCCGGCCCCGGTCCCGCGCGTCCACGGGCACCCCCGGCGTGGGCGTCCGCAGCACCACGAGCACCCCGAACCGTTCCCGGCCGTTGACCACCGGCGTGTAGAGCGAGGCGAAGGGGAACGGCAGACTCGCCACCAGCTGGGGGAACTGCCGCATGGCCTCGTCGACGTCCCCCAGGTGGACCGGCTGGCCCGAGCGGTGCGCCTCGGCCACCGGGAACGGGCGGTTGGCGTGCATCCGCCACCACGGCCGGAACAACGGCCCCGGGAGCCCCGCGAGCACGGCCAGCCGCAGCAGTCCCGGCGTGCCCGAGCGCAGGTAGACCCCGCCCGCGTACCCGCCGGCCGCCTCGACGGCCCGCAGCACCGACTCCGCGAGCACCACCGTCAGGGCGTCGGCCGCCCACCCGGCGGCGCGTGGTTCCCGGCCCTTGGGCCCGGTCCCGTCCGACGGGGCGGTGCCTGCCGCGCCGTACGAGGTCACACAGCCAGGATGCTCCAGGCCGGAAGGGCCACGCATCCCGAGCGACGGCGGACCGCCGGGACGACCGGCACCGTTCCGCACGATCCGGAACCACCCCATGGGGGCATTGACCCGGGCCGTCGCGGCTCGTCAGACTCCCGTCGTCGGCTGCCGCGGCGGGCGCGCAGCACCTCGTGACCAGGGGGCAAGATGACCGGCCGGGTTCTTCCGTACGACGTCCAGGGCACCGGGCCGCACCGGGCCCTGGTCCTGCACAACTGGTTCGGCGACCGGAGCAGCTTCGCGCCGCTGCGCGAGCATCTGGACGGCGCCGCCGGTTCCTACGCCTTCCTCGACTGCCGCGGCTACGGGGAGGCGATCGACGCCGACGGCGCGTACACGATGGAGGAGGTCGCGGCCGACGCCCTGGCCGTCGCCGACGACCTCGGCTGGGACACCTTCTCGGTGGTCGGCCACTCCATGGGCGGCAAGGCCGCCCAGCTGATGCTTCTGGACGCACCCGACCGGGTACGGTCGATCGTCGGGATCTCCCCGGTCTCCGCGGCCGGCTTCCCGCTCGACGACGCGACCTGGGAGCTCTTCGCCGGGGCTGCCGAACAGCCCGGGAACCGGCGCGCGATCATCGACAACACCACCGGCGGCCGCTACGACGACGCCTGGCTGTCCGCCCTCGTCGACCGCTCCCTGACCCGCTCCTCGCCCACCGCCTTCCGCGCCTACCTGGACTCCTGGTCGCGCACCGACTTCCACGAGCGGGTCCGTGACAACCCGGCGCCCGTCCTCCTGGTCGTCGGCGCCCACGACCCGGCGCTCGGTGCCGAGGCCATGGAGGCCACCTGGCTGCGCTGGTACCCGAACGCCCGGCTCACCGTGCTGCCGGACGCCGGGCACTACGCGCCGGAGGAGACCCCGAAGGCCGTCGCCGACGCCATCGAGGCCTTCCTGTCCGCCTGATCCGACGGGCGGGCCCGGCGGGCGGCGGGGACACTGGTCCCGGACGCGCCGGCCCGCCCGGTGCGCGGCACGGAGAGGCGGTGGGCACGGCATGGTCCTGGCCCTGACGGCGGCGGTCGCCGCCGCCCTGCTCGTCTGCCGGCTCGCCCTGCGCGAGCGCGCCGCGCCCGGCAGCGCCCGCCGTGCCCTCTCCTTCACCCGCGACCCCCGCGCGCTCGCGGCGGGGCTGCTCGCGAGCCTGCTGCTCGCCGGGCCGGCCTGGCGAGCAGCAGGTGCCGGCGCACTCGCCTGGGCGGCGCTCGCCGGAGTGCTGGTCGCCGGGCTCACCTCCGCCGCCGGGAACGGGAAGGGCTCCCGGGACCAGGGGCAGTAGCCGACGAGGTCGTAGAGGCGCTGAAGGCGCGGCACCGCACCGGTGCCGCGCCTTCAGCGCCTTCGACGTACCTACCGGGCCCGGGCCGCTCGGCCACCAGTGATTTCCGGCCGCAAGTTACCCGTCGGTTTCTCGTGACTTCCCACGAACACGCCAGTAGAACATGTTCCCATTACCCCCCAGGGTGAGGAACATCACATGAGTGACAGATCCTTTTCGGCCTCGGGTTCCAGAGGCCTGACCCGCCGTCGGTTCGTCAGTGGAACCGGTTCCATTCTGGGTGGCCTGGCGCTCGCCGGGCACACCACCGCGACGAGCGCCGCCACCCCCGCCGAGGTCACCGCCGCCCTCGCGCCCATCCCCTCCGGAGCCCGCGTCCCCGCCCTCGTCATCGGATCCGGGTACGGCGGCTCCGTCGCCGCTCTCCGGCTCGCCCAGGCAGGCGTCGACGTCCATCTCGTCGAGATGGGCATGGCCTGGGACACTCCCGGGTCCGACGGGAAGATCTTCGCCAACACCACCAGGCCCGACTACCGGTCCTTCTGGCTGCGCACCCGCACCAAGCAGCCGCTGAGCCAGTTCCTCGGCTTCCCGCTCGACAAGGACGTGCCCCGCTACACCGGCATCCTCGACGCCGAGGACTTCGCCGGGATCACCGTCTACCAGGGCCGCGGCCTCGGCGGCGGCTCCCTCGTCAACGGCGGCATGGCCGTCACCCCGCGCCGCGAGGTGTTCCCGAGCCTGCTGCCCACCGTCGACCCCGCCGAGATGTACGCCACCTACTACCCGCGCGCCAACGCCGGACTCGGCGTCACCGAGGTCGACCAGACCTGGTGGGAGAACGCCGACTGCTACCAGTACGCACGCGTCGGCCGCAAGCACGCCCAGCGCTCCGGCTTCCCCTTCGTCTTCGTGCCCAACGTCTACGACTGGGACTACATGAAGCAGGAGGCCGCCGGCGCCGTCCCCAGGTCCGCCCTCGATGGCGAGGTCATCTACGGCAACAACCACGGTAAGAAGAGCCTGCAGAAGACCTACCTCGCCCGGGCCGCCGCCACCGGCCGGGTCGCGGTCTCGCCGCTCCACAGGGTCACCACGGTCACCCCGGCGGCCGACGGCGGCTACACCGTCGCCGTCGAACGCATCGACACCACCGGCACCACCGTCGAGACCAAGACCGTCACCGCCGACCGGGTGTTCTTCGCCGCCGGCAGCGTCGGCACCAGCAAGCTGCTCACCCGCTTGAAGGCCACCGGCGCCCTGCCCGCCCTCAACGACCGGGTCGGGAAGAACTGGGGCGACAACGGCAACGTCATGTGCGGCCGGGCCAACCACATGTGGGATCCCACCGGCAAGCTCCAGTCCGCCATGCCCACCGCCGGCATCGACAACTGGGACGCCGGCGGCGCCTTCGCCGAGGTCGCCCCACTGCCCACCGGCATCGAGACCTATGCGTCCTTCTACCTCTCCATCACCCGCACCCCGCACCGTGCAGAGTTCACCTGGAACGCCGCCGCCGGCCGGGTCGACCTCAACTGGGACCGGGCCTGGAAGCAGACCTCCATCGACGCGGCCAAGAGCATCTTCGACAAGATCAACGCCAAGGAGGGGACGATCTACCGGACGGACCTCTTCGGCGCCTACAAGATCTGGGGCGACCATCTCACGTACCACCCGCTCGGCGGCGCCGTCCTCGGCGAGGCCACCGACAACTACGGACGGCTGCACGGCTACGACGGCCTGTACGTCATCGACGGCGCCCTCATCCCCGGCAGCACCAGCGTCAATCCGTTCGTCACCATCACGGCGCTGGCCGAACGCAACATCGAGAAGATCATCGCCACCGACCTGTGACGGGTGCGGCGCACGGCGAGGGGGCCGGCCGGGGAGTCCCGGCCGGCCCCTTCGCCGTGCACCGTGTCAGTGCGTCGGCAGCACGCACACCGTGTCGAGCCCGAGGACCCGGTTGAGCCGGCCGAACGCCAGCCACGACCCCAGACTCATCGTCAGCTCCACGATCTCCACCTGGCTGTACGCGCCCGTCATCCGCGCCCAGAACTCCTCGTCCAGGCCGTGGTGGTCCAGGGCGTACCGCTCCGCGTACTCCGCCGCGAGCCGCGTCCGCTCGTCGAAGACCTCCGCCGTACGCCACTCCGCGACCGCGTCCGCGAAGGACTCCTCGACCTTCTCCCCGTCCCGGTCCGTCCGCCAGTCCAGGCAGAAGCGGCAGCCGTTGATCTGCGCGATCCGCAGCCGCGCCGCCTCGAACTCGCGCAGTCCGAGCGTCGTGTGGGCGTACACCGACAGCGAGAAGTTCGCCGCCGCCATCCCGATCCCGGGGACCATGTCGCCCCATACGTACCCGATCGGCTCCCGCCCCTCGGGAATGTCGATGATCACCGCGTGCTCCTTCCCAGCTTTCCCACCGCCGGGCGCAACGGCACGTCCAGCGCGTCGTAGAGTCCCGGCTCCGCCTCCACCAGCCAGTCGACGGCCCCCACGAGCCGTCCCACCGCGGTCGCGTTCCCGCCCGCCGAACGGTTCTCACCCTCGTCCGAGGCCTCGACCGTCACCTCGATCCGCGGCCGCCCCTCCACGATCACCCGGTGCGCCCCCGAACCGTCCGGCGGCACCGGCCAGTCCGGTGCGCAGTCCGGATGGATCCGCGTCACATGCTCGATCACCAGACGCGGCTCGCCGCCGACGATCCCCTGTACCTCGAAGCGCACCGCGCCCTGGGTGCCGGCCGCGAACCCGCCCATGGTGCGGGTCCGCACCGGCGCCTCAAGGGGTCGCCGCTCCAGCGTCTCCCGGATCTCGTCCAGTTCGACGCCCAGCGCTCGCGCCATCAGCCGCAGCTGCCCGCCCCACACCATGGTCGGTACGGACGGCAGCAGCATCGGCGGCTCGTAGTCCATCGGCCGGCCCATGCCGACCAGGAAGCGCACCGACTCCTCCTGCTCGTACGTCGAGTAGTCGAAGATCTCCTGGCAGCGGATCGCCTCCACCGTGCTGCCCAGACCGCTCACGAGCAGCGGCAGCACGTCGTTGCCCCAGCCCGGGTCCACACCCGAGGCGAACAGCGAACCGCCGCCCTCCTTCACCGCCGCGAGCACCGGGTCCCGGAACTCGGGCGGCGCGTTCCGGTGGTCGTAGAGCGGATAGAGCGAGGGCGTCACCACGACCGCCCCTGCCCGCACCGCCCGGACCACGTCGGCGAGCGCCTCGTCCGGGCGCACGTCCCCGGACGCCGCGTACACCACGGCGCCCGGGTCCTCGGCGAGCACGGCCTCGACGTCGTCCCGGGCGGCCACCCCGAGCACGCGCCCGAGCCCGGCGAGCTCGCCCGCGTCGCGGCCGACCTTGGCGGGGTTCGCGACGAGAACGGCCGAGAGCGCGAGCGCCGGATGGGCGTCGACGGCCCGGATGGCCGCGCGCCCGACATTTCCGGTTCCCCATACCACGGTCGGAATCATGCGCGGAGGGTAGCGCCGGGCGCGCGAGGTTCCCAGAGGTGCGACGAGGCAGATCTGACGGATCGTCAGTACAGCGTCGGAGTTGGCCCGGGTGGCCCGGTCACCGAACACCACCCACGCAGGTGGCGTACGCACGCGGGTCCTCCGCCGCGAGCCGGCGCAGCGCGGCCGCCGCGCGCTCGGCCGGTGGCGAGCCGTCGTCGGGCAGGTACCAGACGAACTGGATCCAGGGACCGTTCTTGTCCTCCGTGCCCTCGAAGGTGCCGGGCCGGTAGAGGAACCACACCTCGGCGCTGTCCGGCGTGCGGGTGGGGGACACGGCGTACTGGAGGCGGCAGTCCCAGCGTCCCAGGAGTTCCCGGCGTGCGTTCAGACTTTCCCTGACCAGTCGTGCGAGGGTCCGGGCCGGCCAGGACCAGCGGTTCTCCGCGGTCGTCCGGGCGAGCTCCGCGTCGTACGAGACCGCGTCGAAACGGTACGCGGGGAGTACGGGCGCGGGCTCGCCGCCCGGCAGCCGCTCCGGGTGCCGCCAGTCCCGCCACACCACCTCGTCACCCTCGCGCGCGATGGTCACCCACAGCGCGCCGCAGCAGCCTTCCGAGCACCAGGCCTCGGCGAGCTGCACCTCCCGGGGCTCCTCCGTCGCCCGCAGCCGCTCGTCGCCGAATAGGTACTCCGGGGAGTGGCCTGCGCCGCGCCCGAAGACCGCGGGCACCAGCGGCTCGCCGTCGAGCAGGAAGCGGGTCTCCAGCGGGTCGTCGTCGTCCGGGTCGTGCGAAAGGACCTCGATCCGCAGTCGGCCGCCCGGCGGCGGGTCCTGGAACACCCGGTCCCGGGTGTAGCGCAGCCACTCCGCCCGGCGTCGAACCGCCGGGGAGGCGTCGGCGTCCGGCCTGGTGAACGCGCCCTCCCACTCGGGGGAGTGGAGCAGCGCACCGAGTGCGTCGAGCAGTTGCTCGACCTGTCCGTCCCGCCAGGGCAGCAGCCGGGTCGGCCCGCTGTGCAGGTCGACGGCGAGCGAGAGCAGGACGGCGGCGTGCTCGACGCACGGCGGGAGCGTGGAGGAACGCCGGACCACGAGTTCGCACACCTCCACCGCCTCGCGGTACGTGCGGACTTCGGCCGCGTAGTCGCGCGGGCTCGCCATCCGTACGAGCAGCCGGGCCGCGCGGGCGACCAGCCGCGGGTCTACCGGCTCGCGGCGCAGCAGCCCGGCGAGGCCGGTCGCCTCGGCGATCCGCCGGGCGGGGGCGGGGCCGACCGTGCCCACGTCGAGCGGCAGCCCGATCAGCAACGCCCGCGGGTCGCGCGCCCCGCCGGAGAGCAACGCGTCCACGAAGGGGCGCAGGCGGTCGGTCTCCCGCACCCGGAGGTCCAGCCAGCGCAGCGCGGCGGTGCGCGGGTCGAGCGGTTCGAGGGCGGTGAGCGCGAGCCCGTGCAGTCCGTCGAGGTGGGTCAGTGCCCGCAGCACCGGTATGTCCTCGGGCTCGCCCAGCCGCCGGAGCAGCGCGAGCCCGACGCTCACGGGGGTGCTGTGCGTGCCGGTGCGTACCAGGCGGCGGGCCAGCGCGCGGGCCGCCGCCGGATCGTCCAGTGGCATGGCGAGGACCGCGCCGACCACCGGGCCGTTGTGCATGGGGAGTTCGGTGAGGCGGCGGTGGATCTCCTCGGCCGCCTCGGGGGTGTCGGGTCCGGCGAGCAGTGGGCCGAGGGCCGCCCGGACAGCGGCGAAGCCGTTCTTGCCGCGCAGTCGGGGGCCGTTCGGCAGCGGTGGCTCGTCGGGCAACGGGAAACCCTGGCGGCGAATGACCGCGCCGGAAGCGGGGCCCTCTCGGGGACCGGCTTCGATCAGGCTCAGGGCGTAGGCGTACAGCGAGGGCCGGTCGGTGAGCGCTCCGCGCTCGTCCTGGGCGCTCACCGGCTGGTGGGGTGCTCGATTCTCTTGATCATGCCCCGAGGATGCCGTATCCCCGGGGCCGTCGTCCAGGGGGTTACGCGTCCCCGGCCGGCGCCTCGTCGACGAGCCGCAGCGCCACGAACGGCACGGCGTCGGCTCGTGCGGCTCGTGCAGCTCGGTCATCCGGGCTTCCCGCCCCACCCCCTCACGGACCGTCAACCGCAATCCGGCCTCGCCCGGACGGGTGAGGCGGCCCGGGCCCGGCGACAGGGGGGCCGCCCGCCGGGTACGGATCCCGGCATTGCCCCGAGCCCCGGAGGAGCCCTCCCCATGCCCGTCCGCAAGGGCACCACCGTCACCCTCCTGACCCGCACCCTGTCCTCGGCTCTGGTGCTGGCCGGCGTCCTCACCGGCTGCGCCGCCGGGGAGCCGAGGCCCGCGCCGCCCGCCGCAGCGCCGCCCGCCCCCACACCGCCCGCCCAGGCAAGGCCGGACGCCGCGAACCGGGCGCCGGCGCGTATCCCCGGCATCGGCCCGCAGACCCACGGCCGGATCCCCGACGGCACCACCCAGGTCCTCGTGGTGACCGGCGACGGCCCTGACGGCAACATGGCCACCGCCGTGCTCCACCAGCGGGACGCGGCGGGCCGCTGGCACCGCACCGCAGGGCCCTGGACCGGGCACAACGCCCTGCGCGGCTGGACCGACGAGCACACGGCGGGCGACCTGCGCTCACCCATCGGCGTCTTCCGGATCGGCGACGCGGGCGGCCGCCTGCCCGATCCCGGCGCGCGCCTCCCGTACGACCAGGACGAGGAGTTCGCCGTCTCGGGCACCGGTTTCCTCGGCGAGCCCCTGGAGGGCTCCTTCGACTACGTCGTCGCCATCGACTACAACCGGATCCCGGGCACCACCCCGCTCGACAAGGAGCGCCCGCTCGGCCCGGAGGCCGGCGGCGGGGTGTGGATCCACGTCGACCACGGCGGTCCCACCCAGGCCTGCGTCTCCCTGCCCCGCGAGCACATGACGGAGCTGCTGCGCGCCCTCGACCCGGCCCGCGAACCGGTCGTCGTCATGGGCCCCGCGACGGTGCTCGCCGGCTGAGCGGCACCCAGGTGCGGCGCGGTGTCCCAGGCCGTGCACGGCACGCGCCCGCGCCACGCCGTCCGCGCCACGCCGTGAAAAGGCTTGGCCGGTACGTCCGTTCTGCCGCATGGTGTCCCCTGCGTCCGGAGCCGCGCCGTCGGGGGTCCGCGGCCGGGCGGGAGCGGTCCAGGGGGACACATGGAGCACGCCGAAACGCCGGGTCACAGAAGCACGCCGGGTCACAGCAGCACGCCGGGACGCGGGGACTCCGCGACCCGGGGCGGCCGGGGTGTGCTGGAAGGGGCGTTCGCCCTTCTGGAGGCGTTACGGAGACATGGCGACGACCCGGCGGGCGTCACCGAACTCGCGCTGGCCTGCGGGGTGCCGAAGGGCACTGCGCACCGGCTGCTCGACCAGCTCGTGGCCGTCGGCGCCGTCGAGCGCCGCGACCGGCGGTACCGGGTCGGCCCGCAGCTCTACCGCCTCGGGCTCGCCTGGGAGCCGCACCCGGGGCTGCGGGCCGCCGCCCGGCTGCCGCTGCACCGGCTGCGGGCCACGACCGGGGCGAGTGTGCTGCTCGTCGTGATGCGGGAGGACCAGGCCCTGACGGTGAGTTCGGTGCCGGGGGAGCTGGAGCCCGTGGTGCCGGTGCGCGACGGGGTCGGCTTCCGCCTCGACACGGCGGCGGGCCTGGCACTGCGCGGGCCCCGGCGCGCGGGGGCCGTGCTCGACCGCGAGGACGTGATGGCCGGGGTGTGCTGCGCGGCCCTGCCCGTACGGGCCCCGGACGGCCGGACCGTGGCCGCGGTCGCCGGCATGATCCGTGCCGGAAGGGCACTGGAACCGCTGGCCGAGGCGGTCGCCGAGGCGGCCGGAGCGCTGGCCCGCGGCCTCGCCCGGGGGATGCCCGAGGTGGTTCCCGCCGCGCTGTTCCGTCCAGCGGAACGCGCGTAGAACCGGCCCCCGCGGGCCGGGCACAGTGAGGGACGTGCCGGGGGGAACGGCACGAACCGGACCCGCCGCGACGGCGGGGACGCACACCGCACGTCACCTGAGGTGACGTCACGACAAGGGGGAGAACCACCATGAGCAAGAGCCGCACCGTCCGGATGGCCGCCGCCGCGCTGCTCGGACTCGGCAGCCTCGGGGTCTTCGCCGGCACCGCCCAGGCGGAGCCGATCGACTACGTGAAGATCGAGCTTCTGGAGCTGACCTGCCACCAGAACAGCGAGGGCAACCACGACGAGGCCTACCTCAACATCACCGACGCCAACGGCAACCAGGTCAAGGTGTGGCCCGGCAACGGCATCTCGTACCAGACCATGGGTTCCGGCTATGTCCGGTCCCTGACCGACGGCAACGGCAGCTCGGCGCTGATCCTCGGCCGCGAGCAGGCCCGGACCCTCACCCTGTGGGACAAGGACACCTTCGGTTCCGACAAGCTGGGCGCGACCCTCGTGACCGGCAGCGAGGTCGGCGCCGAGGTCCAGTACCGCTCCCTGGAGGGCTCCGGCGGCGTCTACACGATCGCCTACCGCGTGATCGACATCTGATCCGTCGCGGCCGTCCCGTCCGCTCTGGCCCGCCGGTGCGCCGCGACCCGCTCGCGGGTGGCGCACCGGCGCGAGCAGTAGCGGCGGCGCTCCCGGCCACTGCCCCGGGGGACGAACACGTCCGCGCAGGCGGCCGAGGCGCACACCCCGCCCGGTGCGCGACCCCGCTCCCACAGGAGCACGGCGAGCGCGAGACAGGACGAGGCGAGGAACCACTCCGCCCACGGGGCGTCGTCGTCGCCGTCCACATGCGGATGCCAGGCACTCGCACCGCCGTGCGTGGTGAGCCGCAGCGGGCCGGTCCGTTCGGCGAGCAGCACGTTGAGTTCCCGTGCCGCCGCGTCGACGTCGTCCGCCGCGAACACGGGGCGGAGCGCCCCGGCCGCCTCCCGCAGTCCCGGCAGGTCCTCGTCGGCGAGCCCGAGCGGCTCGCTCTCGCCGTACGCGCGCAGCACGCGCGTGACCTCGTCGAGCCGCGACGGTCGCGGGTCCGGCCGGCACAGGACGTTGACCAGGTCGGCGGCGCGCAGGGCGTTGGCGAGGACGGAATGGCGGACGGAATCCTCGTCCGGAGCGGGAGGCATACGGCGAATGTAACGCATGTTGTGGAGTTCTCAGTTACCTGCGTAGCGTCGTGCCGGTGCGAAGCGACCAGGGAAGTGACGACGGAACCCGCCGGACCCGGCGCCTCCTCGCCGGCGCCGCGACCGCGCGCACCGGCGACGAGATGTCCGGCCCCGCGCTGCTCCTCCTCGGCTACGGGGGAGCGGGTCCGGAGGCCGGAGCGGGACGCGTACCGGGAGCCGGAGCGGCGGCCACGGCGTCCGCGTTGCTCGCCGGCATCACGGCCGCCGCCGCGCTCGGCGGACCGGTCCTCGGCGCGCTCCTGGACCGCGCCGCACGTCCCGGACGGCTGCTCGCCGCCTGCCTCGCCCTCTACGCGACCGGCCTGGTCGCCGTACTGCTCAGCCTCGGCCACGCGCCGTTCCCGCTCACCCTGCTCCTCGCGCTGGCCGCGGGCACCCTCGCGCCCGCCCTCGCCGGCGGCTGGACCGCCCGACTGGCCGCGGCGGCACCGCCCGAGCGCCTGCACCGGATCCACGCCCTCGACGCCATGACGTACAGCGCCGCGAGCCTGCTCGGACCTGCCCTGGCGGGACTCCTCGGCCGGCTGACCGGCGCGCCGGCCGCCGTCCTCGCCGCCGCCGCGCTGATCCTGCTCGCCGTGCCCGCCGTCCGGGGCCTGCCGCCCCAGCGCCGGGGGCCGGCCGGGCCGGTGACCGTACGAGCGCTGGTACGCGATCTCGGACGCGGCTTCGCCGGCCTCGCGCGCTCCCTGCCGCTGGCCCGGGCCACGGTCGGCTCGACGCTCTCCTGCCTCGGCCAGGGAGTGTTCGTCGCCTGCGTGCCCCTGCTCGGGGCACGGGTCCTCGGCGGACCGGGCGACGGTTCGCTGCTGCTCGGCTGCACCGCGCTCGCCGCCCTCGGTGCCGGCGCGGTGCTCACCCGCCTGCGCCGGCCTCCCCGGCCCGACACCGTGCTGTGGGCCGCGCCGCTGGTCCTCGCCGGCGCGTTCGCGACGGCTTCCGGGGCGGCCGCCGCGGACCTCCCCGGGCTCCTCGTCGCCGCCGCCCTCCTGGCCGGGGCCGCCGAAGGCCCGCAGCTCACCGCCCTGTTCGCGGTGCGGCACCGCGAGGCACCGGAAGGGCTGCGGGCCCAGGTGTTCACCACCGGCGCCAGCGTGAAGATCACCGCCTTCGCGCTGGGTGCGGCCCTCGCGGGGCCGCTCCTGACCCGCTCGGCCGCCGCGGGACTGCTCACCGCGGTGGCCGCGCAACTGCTCGCCGCCGCGTCGCACGCGGCCCTGAGCCGCGCCCCGGTCAGGAGGCGGCGGTCCGCAGCGAGGCGGTGTGCTCGCGGACCTGCTCGGGGGTGAGATAGGCGTCGGTGTACTCGAAGTCCCGCAGCGTGCCCGCCTTCGAGGCGAGGAAGCCGGTGCGCACGTAGTCGTCGCCGGCGACCGCGTTGAGCAGCCAGTTGGTCATCACCCGGGTCTTGGCCACATTGGTGCGAAGCGCCGCCCAGTGGTAGCCGCGGGCCACCGCCTGCGCCGGCATGCCGTGCAGCTCGATGCCCAGCGGCTTGGAGACCCCGTCGAGCCCGCCGAGGTCCACCACCAGGCCGAGGTCCTTGTGCACATACGGCCGGGTCGGCTCGCCGCGCAGCGTCGCGACCAGGTTGTCGGCGATCACCTTGCCCTGGCGCATGGCGTGCTGGGCGGTCGGGGGACAGATCGCGCCCTCCTCGCCCTTCGCCAGGTCCGGCACGGCCGCCGCGTCGCCCAGCGCGTACACCCCGGGCAGCCCCGGGACCACCATGTCCGCGCCGACCACGAGCCGGCCGCGCATCGTCTCGGCGCCGAGCGTGCCGATGAGCGGGCTCGCCGCGACCCCGGCCGTCCAGATCAGGGTGCGGCTGGGCAGCACCCGCCCGTCGGTGAGCGTCACGTTCTCGTCGTCCACCGAGGCCACCGACACACCGAGCGAGACCTCGATCCCGCGCTTGCGCAGGATCTCCAGGGCCGCGCCACCGAGCTTGGGCCCGAGCTCGGGCATCAACGTGGGCGCGATGTCGACCAGGTGCCACCGGATCAGCTTCGGGTCGAGCCGCGGATAGCGCTTCACCGCGTTGTGGGTGAGCAACTGGAGACACGCGGCCGTCTCGGTGCCCGCGTACCCGCCGCCCACCACCACGAACTGCAGCCGCGCGGCCCGCTCGGCCTCGTCCTGGCTCGCGTCCGCCAGGTCCAGCTGGGCGATCACGTGGTCGCGGACGTACGCGGCCTCGGCGAGCGTCTTCATGCCCCGGGCGTGCTCGGCCAGACCGGGGATGTCGAAGGTGCGGGTGACGCTGCCCGGGGCCAGGACCAGATGGTCGTACGGCTCGGTCTCCGTCTCTCCGGCGAGGGTGCGCACCACCACGACCTTGGCCTCGGTGTCGACGCCGATCGCGCCGCCGGGGATGATGCGGGTGCGGTGCTTCTCGCTGCGCCGCAGTGAGAGCGCGACCGACTGCGGAGTGAGCACGCCGGACGCGACCTGCGGCAGCAGCGGCAGGTAGAGCTGGTACGAGAAGGGCGAGAGCAGCGAGATCGCGGCCTCCCGCGGGGTCAGCCGCCGTTCGAGGCGCCGTACGCACCCCACCCCGGCGAAACCGGCGCCCACCACGAGGATTCTCGGTCGAGACACGGTGAAAGACCGCCTTTCCACGCCTTGTCCTGCCTGCGGGCCGTCGGCGGCCCTCCCAGCCTGACTAACCGAACCCATCATGCGGAAATCATCCATATCCGGCAAAAGGGTGACTGGGGGTGGCGGGGCTGGCGGGGTCGGGCCGCGCGGTCCTGCCGCCCCGGCGCCGAACCGCGCGCCGGGGCTTGCGGACGAGGGCGCTCAGCTGCCGGTGATGCTGGGCGCGCCCGTCTCGATGTGGCCGGTGTAGCGGCGCGACCAGGTGCCGTCGATGTCGGCGAGGACCGTGAAGTCGTACCACCCGTTCGTGTAGGCGACCGCGTTGAAGTAGTCCTCGCGGGACGACTTCGCCGGCACGGTGTACGTCCAGGGGCCGTCCGACCGGTAGGCGTCGGAGCGGATGGTGAAGGTGACCGCGGTGGACGCGTTGTTGGTCATCCTGAACCAGATCGCCGTCTTCCCGGTGCCCGGCTCCGTCGCGTAGCGCGCCGCGACCTCGATGTCCTTGCCCGCCTTGGAGGCGTCGCCGATGAAGCGGCGCAGGAAGCGGTTCGGGCCCATCATCGAGATGTCGTACTTCCCGGAGCCCGAGCCGAACCCGATGTTGAAGTAGTCGGTGGCCGTCGTGCCCGGGTCCACCGTGTACTGCCAGGCGGCCGTGTCCCGGTACTGGTGCGGGTGGATCGAGAAGTGCGCGGACCGGCGCGCCTCGGTGCCCTGGTTGGTCATCGAGAACCACGTGAGGATCTTGCCTGCGGCCCCGAACTCGAAGCGGTCCAGATTGCCGTTGACCTGGTACGGCACGGCGCGCGCCGGTCGTGTGCCCGGCTCCTGCGGCGGCAGGGCGTTGTCCTGCGGCACCGGGTTCGGCAGCGGGCCGCAGGTGGACTGCCCGATCACCTTGGCGGTCGACGGCAGGTTCGCCGGCACCCCGTACACCGGGTGGGCGAAGTCGAAGACGCCGGTCAGGTCGCCGGTCACCTTGCGGCGCCAGGCGCTGATGTTCGGGCAGGACGCCGGGGTGCCCAGGGCGGCCGTCCAGACCTCCATGAAGCGCAGCACCGAGGTGTGGTCGAAGACCTCGGAGCTCACCCAGCCGCCCCGGGTCCACGGGGACATGACGATCATCGGGACCCGGTAGCCGAGGCCGATCGGCACCCCGTCGATGTACTCGCCCGCCGTGCCGGGCGGCGCGACCGGCGGCGGAACGTGGTCGAAGAAGCCGTCGTTCTCGTCGTAGTTGAGGAACAGGACGGTGGAGTCGAAGACCTCCGGGTTCGCCGCGAGCGCCTGGTACACCAGGTTCACGAAGTGGGCGCCGTCGCCGGGCGGGGCGTACGGGTGCTCGGAGAAGGCCTCGCCGGCCACCACCCACGACACCTGCGGCAGGGTGCCGGCGACCACGTCGGCGCGGATCGCGGCGGCGATGTCGTCCGGCGTCGAGCCGGTGACCCTCGGCACCGAGCCCATGCCCCGGTCGTACAGCGGGTCGCCCGGCCGGGCGTCGGTGAACCTCTTGAAATAGGCCAGGCCGTTGTCGCCGTAGTTGTCCTGGGCGTTCTGGTAGACCTTCCAGCTCATCCCGGCGCGCTGCAGGGCCTCCGCGTACGTCTCCCAGGTGAGCCCGGACTCCTCGCCGCCGTCCTTGCTGGAGGCGTCGACCTTGCCGCTCCACAGGAAGGTGCGGTTGGGGCCGGTCGCGCTGAGCGTCGAGCAGAAGTAGGCGTCGCAGACGGTGTAGTTGTCGGCGAGGGCGTAGTGGAAGGGTATGTCGCCGCGGTCCAGGTACCCCAGCGTGCGGGTGTTGCCGACGCCCATCACCCAGTTGTCGAGCCGGCCCTTGTTCCACGCGGCGTGCTGCGAGGCCCAGCTGTGCGGCAGGTCGCCGTTGCACTGCGCGAGCGTCTCGCCGTCCACGCCGCCCGCCGGGGGAGTGGCGCTCAGCTTCCACGGGTACTGCCGCCCACCCCAGTTGGGCTGGTTGAACATGCCCCAGCCGCCCGGGATGTTGCCCGCGGCCCGGTCGCCGAATCCCCGCACACCACGCAGGCGCCCGAAGTAGTGGTCGAAGCTCCGGTTCTCCTGCATGAGGATCACCACGTGCTTGACGTCGGTGATGTCGCCGGAGGCCGCCTGCGCGGTCGCCGACACCGCCTCCGCCGACACCGCCTCCGCCGGCGCCGCGCCGGCCGGCGCGCCCGCCCCGGCGACCAGCCCGGCTCCGAGCCCCGCCCCGATCCCTACGAACCCTCTGCGGCTGATGGGAGTCATGCCCCGTCTCGCCCGCCTCTCGTGTCCCGCGGTGCCCCGGTGGCACGCGAGGACAGGATGAGGGAACCGGGCTCAAAGGTATACAGCCGTGCGGTAATCGATCGGTGAACTTCCCGAGGACGACGGGGGAGTCGGGTGAGAGGGGCGCGGCGATTGGTTTCATTTCGGACCAATACGAAGGCGGCTCGCGTGGTGACCCGGTCGCGGAGGACCGCCCTCGGCTCAGCCGGGGGTCCCCACCAGTGGGAAGATGAGGTGACAGGCCACCACCCGGATCCCGACCACGGAGGTGGATCATGGGCGAGGCACGCGACGTCATGGACCGTCTCACCGAGGCGGTGACACACTCGGACCTCAAGACGATCGCCACCCTCTACGCGGAGGACGCTGTCGCTCTCACCCCCGACGAGGGCGAGATCAAGGGGCGCGACGCGATCGTGGAGTACTGGCGCACGATGACCGAGGCGATCCCGAAGGCGACCTTCACGCCGCGGACCCAGTACGAGACCGGCGACACCGCGATCGACGAGGGGATCTTCAGCGGCGCCAACACGGGTCCGATCCAGCTGCCCACCGGGGAGACGCTCCCGGCGACGGGCAAGACCGTCAATCTGCGTGGGACGGACCTCGCGACCGTCAAGGACGGCAGGATCACCGACTACCGGCTGTACTTCGACCAGATGGAGTTCCTGGACCAGCTCGGACTGCTGCCGCAGCCCTGAGCACGAGACCGCGGCGGACCCCGACCGGGGCCCGCCCCTGCCCGGCGCCGAGCGCGTGGTCCACAATCGTCGGCATGAGCGACGCGACCGCCGACACCGGCACCGGCACCGGCACCGGCACCGGCACTGACATCGGCACCCCGGACCCCTACCTGTGGCTGGAGGAGGTCGAGGGCGAGCGCGCCCTCGCCTGGGTGCGGGAGCGCAACGCCGAGACGGCGGCGGAGCTCGCCGAGGGGGACGGCTTCGCCGGGCTCGTCGCCGAGCTGCGGGAGGTGCTCGACGCGCCGGACCGCATCCCGTACACCCGGCGGCGCGGCCCGTACCTCTACAACTTCTGGCAGAGCGCCGAGCACACCCGGGGCGTCTGGCGGCGCACCACCCTCGACGAGTACCGCACCGACGCGCCCGCGTGGGACGTGCTGCTCGACCTCGACGCGCTCGCCGCCGAGGAGGGCGAGGACTGGACCTGGGCGGGCGCGCAGGTGCTGCGGCCCGCGTACCGGCGGGCCCTGGTGAGCCTCGCCCGCGGCGGCGGCGACGCCGTGGTCGTGCGCGAGTACGACCTGGCGGAACGGGCCTTCGTGACCGACGGGTTCACCCTCCCCGAGGCCAAGACCGACATCGGCTGGATCGACGAGGACCACGTCTTCGTCGGCACCGACGAGGGACCCGGCTCCCTCACCTCCTCCGGCTATCCGCGCACCGTGCGCCGCTGGCGCCGCGGCACCCCGCTGGAGGCGGCCGAGCTCGTCCACGAGGGTCAGGAGTCCGACCTCGTCGTCTCCGCCTGGCACGACCCCACCGAGGGATTCGAGCGCGACTTCGTCGTCCGCTACCGCGACTTCTGGCACCACGAGACCCACCTGCTCACCCCGGACGGCGAGCTGCGCCGCCTCGACCTGCCCGAGGACGCCGACAGGTCCGTGCACCGCGAGTGGCTGCTCGTCACCCCCAAGGCGCCCTGGCTCGGACACCCCGCGGGCACGCTCCTCGCCTTCCGCTTCGACACCTTCCTCGCCGGACGGCGCGAGCCCGAGGTGCTGTTCACGCCCGACGACCGCACCGCGCTCGCCGGGCACTCATGGACCCGCAACCACCTGATCGTCGAGACCCTCCAGGACGTCGCCAGCCGCCTGCACGTGCTCACCCCGCCCGCCGACCCCACCACCGCCGGCACCGGCGTCGGCTGGAAGACCCAGGAGCTCGCCGACATCCCGCCGCTCACCTCGGCCGGCCTCACCGACACCGACCCCGACACCGGCGACGAGTACTTCCTGTCCGTCACCGGACACCTCGTCCCGCCCACCCTGCACCGCGGCGAGATCGGCGCACCGGGCGAGACGATCAAACAGGCCCCCGAGCGCTTCGACGCCACCGGCCTGGAGGCCCGCCAGTACTTCGCCGTCTCGGCCGACGGCACCCGCGTCCCGTACACCGTCGTCGGCCCCCGCGACCAGGGCCCCCGGCCCACCCTCCTCAACGGCTACGGCGGATTCGAGGTCTCCCTCACCCCCTCGTACGACACCGTGCGCGGCCGTGCCTGGCTCGCCCGCGGCGGCACGTACGTGGTGGCCGGCATCCGGGGCGGCGGCGAGTACGGACCGCGGTGGCACCGCAGCGCCCTCAAGGCCGACCGGCCGCGCGCCTACGAGGACTTCGAGGCCGTCGCCCGCGACCTGGTCGCCCGGGGCATCACCACCCCCGGGCAGCTCGGCATCACAGGCGGGAGTAACGGCGGCCTGCTGATGGGCGCCATGCTGGTCCGCAGCCCCGAGCTGTTCGGCGCGATCGTCGCGCACGTGCCGCTGCTCGACATGCTGCGTTTCCACCTGCTGCTCGCCGGAGCCAGCTGGATCGCCGAGTACGGAGACCCCGACGACCCGGCCGACCGGCCGCACCTCGCCGCGCTCTCGCCGTACCACCGCCTGGAGGCCGGCCGGCCCTACCCGCCGGTGCTGCTCACCACCTCGACCCGCGACGACCGGGTGCACCCCGGGCACGCCCGCAAGGCCGCCGCCCGGCTGCGCGAACTCGGCCACCGGGTGCTGCTGCACGAGACCCTGGCCGGCGGCCACGCGGGGGCCACCGACCACGAGCAGACCGCGTACAACAGCGCCCTGGAGCACACCTTCCTGTGGCGGACCCTGGGAGGCCGCACCGGCTGACTCACACCAGCGCGCCGTCGCGGGCCACCACCCGGCCCGCCCGCACCACGAGCTCGCGGCGCGGCAGGTCGACCACGGCCTGCGGTACGCACTCGCCGTCCAGCAGCATGAAGTCGGCGGGCGCGCCCGGCCGCAGGTCCGCGCGAGGCAGCCCGAGCAGCTCCGCGCCGCCGTGCGCGGCCAGCTCGAAGCAGGCCTCCAGCTCCTCGTCCAGGCGCACGTCGAGCGCCCAGCCGGCACCCCGTCGACGGCGACGAGGTCCGTGGCCGGGCCGCCGAGGGGGCGGACCCGGCGGAAGACGGTGGCGGTGCGGGGAGACGGGGCGGACTGGGAGGGCACGGGCGGACTCCTCGGCTCGACGCGGCACGGGTGATCGGGCGCACAGGCGCACACGAAGACGCCCATTTGGTATACCAGATGTTGTATACCGAACGGGCGTGGCCGATGCTGCCGATGCGTGGTGTTCAGTCCGAGCGGCGCGCCAGCAGATATGCCCGCCGCGTCTCGGCCTCGTGCGGATACGGGGCACGCTCCAGGTGGGCCTCGATCCGGAAGCCGGCCGCGCGCAGCGCCTCGGCGACGGCCGCAGGCCGGAGGAAATGGAATTCCACGTCGACCGCGTGCCCCCACCACTCGCCGAGGTGCCGCACCTCGGCACCGATGTGGAAGGAGAGCAGCAGCGCACCGCCGGGCCGCAGCACCCGGCCGATCTCGGCGAGCGCGGGCGCCAGCTCGTCGGGTGCGAGATGGATCAGCGAATAGAGCGCGACGGCCGAGGTGAACTCGCCGTCCCGGGCCGGCAGCCGCAGCAGGTCGCCCTCGCGGAACTCGACCGCCGGATACCGGGCCCGGCCGAGCTCCACCATCGCGGGGGAGAGGTCGACCCCGACCACCCCGGCCGCTCCGTGCCCCGCCAGCCATCCGGCGACATGCCCGGGCCCGCAGCCCAGATCGGCGACGACGCCGTCCTCGCCGGACTCCTCGACCAGAGCGGACAGCAGTGCCCGGTCCAGCGGCTTGGCGTCCAGCTCGTCGCCGATGCGGCGGAGGTACTCCTCGGCCACCGTGTCGTAGCTGCGCCGGACCCGCTCGTGGCCCGCGTGGCCTTCGTGCGCCCCCGGCCCCCAGGGTCCGCCGTCCGTACCGCCGCCGTCCGTACCGCCGCCGTCCGTGCCGTCGCCGCCCGCTCTGCTCACGGTCCCCCCCTCGTCGTCGCCCCCGGGGAGCGGAACGCGTCGGTTACCGCAGCGGACCCATCGGTGCCATCGGAGCCATGGGCGCCATCTGCGCGCCGCCGTTCGGGCCGAGCCCGGCCGGGGGCATCTGGATCACTCGGCTGAGGTCGCGCAGCACCTCTTCGGCGGTCCGCCGTACATCACCGGGCACGTCCCCCTGCTCCCGTATGAGCTCGGCGTAGATCGGGGCGGTGGTGTCCGCGTAGTTCATTGCGCTCGCTTCCTCGGCGTTCTGCGACGTCCTTCGGGCGGCGAGTCTACGGGGCCGGAACCCCGCCGAGGGCCCCGGCCCGGAAGCCTGACCCGCGCGTGGACGGCCGCGCGGCGGGGGCACTCGTTCCGTTTTCAACCGGTATCAGGGGCCCCACCGGCCCCGACCGGCGCGGATCCGTCGCGCACCGGCTCCGCTCGGTGCCGGTGGGATGTGTCCTATCCCTCGCCCGCCGGGAGGCCGGGCCGACCGCAAATTCGCTGGTCGGCATCGCGGGCGCACAGAAGAATGGGCCTCCTTGAACACGGGAGGGAACCCATGAGCCAGGCGCACCTGACTCTCGACGCGCTGCTGCCGAAGGACGAACTGGCGGCGGCGGTCGCAGCAGGCCACGTGACGCGCAAGTCGCACCCCGAGCTGCCGCTGTCCATCTACACGTACACGCGGGCCTGCCAGTACGAGGGCGTCTGGAACCGGGTCACCGTCCGCTGCCGGGGCCTCGTCGCCGACGACCGCACCGGCCGCGTCGTCGCCCTGCCGCTGCCCAAGTTCTTCAACGTCTCCGAGCACACCCACGGCCGCGCCTACGCGCCGGCGCTGCCCGACGAGCCCTTCGAGGTGTACGACAAGGTCGACGGCAGCCTCGGCGTCCTCTTCCACTACGAGGACCGCTGGCGGGTCGCCTCCAAGGGCTCCTTCGTCAGCACCCAGGCGACCTGGGCGCAGCGCCGCCTCGACGCGGCCGACACCTCGGCGCTCGTCCCGGGCACCACGTACCTCGTGGAGATCCTGTACCCGGAGAACCGGATCGTCGTGGACTACGGCGACCGCCGCGACCTCGTCCTGCTCGCCGCCTACGGACCCGACGGCAACGAGACGCCGCTCACCGAGGCCGCCGGCGCCTGGCAGGGCATCGGATCGGTCGTCACCGTGCACCCGCCGATGGCGCTCGACGCCCTGCTCAAGCTGACCGAATCGAGCACGCTCCCCGACGGCAGGGCCGCCACCGGCACCGACGCCGAGGGCTTCGTGCTGCGCTTCGCGTCCGGAGTCCGCGCCAAGGCGAAGATCGCCGAGTACGTGCGCCTCCACAAGGTCGTCACCGGCGTCACCGAGCGCGACATCTGGCGCGGCCACGGCATCCAGCGCTTCGCCGGCACCTCCGCCAAGATCCTGGCGAGCGGCCTCGGCCTGTCCATGGCCGAACTCGGCGGCATCCGCGCCGACGGCGGACGCCCGCTCGACGCGCTCCTGGAGCAGGTGCCCGACGAGTTCGACGCCTGGGTGCGGTCCGTCGTCGAGCGTCTGGAGACCGAGTTCACCGCCCGCGAGCGGGCGGTCGACGAGGCGTACGCCTCGCTCGCGCACCTCGCCGGCGACCGCTCCGCCTTCGCCCGCGCCGCGCGCGGACTGTCCGACGGACAGCTGCGCTCCGCGATGTTCCTGCGCCTCGACGGGCGCCGCACCGACCTGATGACCTGGCGCTCGCTGCGCCCCGAGAACGCCGACCCCTTCACCGCCGACGAGGAGAACTGACCGTGCCCGTGGTCCATGTGATGACCGGACTGCCGGCCTCCGGCAAGACGACCGCCGCCCGCGCCCTCCAGGAGCGGTCCGAGGGCCGGATGCGCCGGGTGAACCTCGACGACCTGCGCGGGATGCTCGACCTGCCCGGCGGCACCACCGGCGGCGACCGCCGCTCCCGCACCCACGAGCAGACCGTGCTCGGCATCCAGGACGCCGCGATCCGCGCCGCCGTCGACGACGGCTTCGACGTCGTCGTCGACAACACCCACCTCACCCCGCACATCCCGCGGCGCCTCAAGGCGGCCCTCACCGGCCGCGACGCCACCTTCGTCGTGCACGACTTCACCGACGTGCCCGTCGAGGAGTGCGTCCGCCGCGACGCCGCCCGCGAGCGGCCGGTCGGCGAGGAGATCATCCGGATCCTCGCCGACAAGCACGCCAAGGCCCGCCGCAGCGGCTGGCGGCTCACCGACGCCTGGCTCAACGAGCGGCCCGGCGTCACCCCGTACATCCCCGACCCCGCGCTGCCCACCGCCGTCCTGTGCGACATCGACGGCACCCTCGCGCTGCGCGGCGACCGCGGCCCGTACGACTTCACCCGCTGCGACCTCGACCTGCTCAACCCGCCCGTGCGTGACGCCCTGCGCGCCTTCCGCGCCGCGCACCGGGACCGGATCGTGCTGCTCTCCGGGCGCAGCGAGGACCACCGGGAGATCACCGAGGCCTGGCTCGCCCGCCACGAGGTGCCGTACGACGAGCTGTGGATGCGCGGCTCCGACGACGGGCGCTCCGACGACCTCGTCAAGGCCGAACTGTTCGACACCCACGTCCGGCCGCGCTACGCGGTCCGCGTGTCGCTCGACGACCGCGACCGGGTCGTCGCGGTCTGGCGCCGTATGGGCCTGCCGACCTGGCAGGTCAACTACGGCAACTTCTGAGCACCGGTCGTGAGCACCAGCCGTAGGCACCGGTCGTGAGCGCCGGTCGTCGACGGCCACGGCGTCGCGGACCGGCCTCGGCCGCCCGGCGGAGGCCGGTCCGCGACCGGGGCCGGATGCCGGGCCGCCGGGCGCCGTCCTAGGGTGGTCATCGGCCCACCGGCTCGCGACCACCCGACCGAGGAGATGTACTCGCGCATGATCCGCCGCACCGACGAGGTCGAAGACCTCATGCACCGCTTCCCGCACGTTCCGAAGGAGGCGGTGATCAAGGAGGACCTGCTGCGCGGCGGCATCGCCTTCGACGACTCGGCCCTCACCGACTCGGGCGACGAGGCGGCCGGCGAGGTCAAGCCCAAGTCGTACTTCATCTTCTCCTTCGACCACCGCACCCTGCCCGAGCTCGGCCAGGCCGCCCTGCGCCGCCCGCCGGAGGAGATCGTCCTCACCGGCGGCCCGTACGAGCTGCGCCGCACCGTCGTCTCGGTGCGGGTCAACCCCGCCTCGCCGTACCGCGTCGCGGCCGGCGACGACGGTCTGCTCGGCCTCTACCTCGACGGGCGCCGGATCGCCGACGTCGGCCTGCCGCCGATGCCGGAGTACTACCGGCACACCTTGCCCAGCGGGAAGTCGGTGATGGAGGTCGCCCCGACCATCCAGTGGGGCTACCTCGTCTATCTGACGGTCTTCCGGGTCTGCCAGTACTTCGGCGCCAAGGAGGAGTGCCAGTACTGCGACATCAACCACAACTGGCGCCAGCACAAGGCCGCCGGGCGCCCCTACACGGGCGTCAAGGACGTGGAGGAGGTGCTCGAGGCGCTCGCGATCATCGACAAGTACGACACGGCCGGCGCCTCCACCGCCTACACCCTCACCGGCGGCGCCGTCACCTCCCGCGTCGGCGGCAAGGACGAGGCCGACTTCTACGGGCAGTACGCGCAGGCCATCGAGGAGCGCTTCCCCGGCCGCTGGATCGGCAAGGTCGTCGCGCAGGCGCTGCCCAAGGCCGACGTACAGCGCTTCAAGGACTACGGCATCCAGATCTACCACCCCAACTACGAGGTGTGGGACAAGCGCCTGTTCGAGCTCTACTGCCCGGGCAAGGAGCGCTACGTCGGCCGTGACGAGTGGCACCGCCGGATCCTCGACTCGGCCGAGGTCTTCGGCCCGCGCAACGTCATCCCCAACTTCGTGGCCGGCGTGGAGATGGCCGAGCCCTTCGGCTTCACCACGGTCGACGAGGCCATCGCCTCCACCACGGAGGGCCTGGAGTACTTCATGTCGCGCGGCATCACGCCCCGCTTCACCACCTGGTGCCCCGAGCCCACCACCCCGCTCGGCAAGGCCAACCCCGCCGGCGCGCCCCTGGAGTACCACATCCGCCTCCTGGAGGCCTACCGCGCCACGATGGAGTCGAACGGCCTGAGCTCGCCCCCCGGATACGGCCCGGCCGGCCCCGGCCGCGCGGTCTTCTCGGTGAGCTCCTTCATGGACAGCCTGCCCGCCGAGGACTGAGCGGGCGCAGCGTCAGAGGCGACGTGGGCGGTGTCGTGGACAGGCCCTAGCATGACCGCCCATGGGAACGAGTGAGGACGGCAGACCGCTGGTGGACGGGCGGTTCCGCCTGATCGGCCGGCTGGGCAGCGGCGGCATGGGCACGGTGTGGCGGGCGCGGGACGTCGCGCTCGACCGGGACGTCGCCCTCAAGGAGGTCCGGCCGCCGGACCCGGCGGTCGAGGCGGCGAGCCCCGGCTTCACCGCGCAGCTGCGCGAGAGGGCGCTGCGCGAGGCCCGCGCCCTCGCCCGGCTGTCCCACCCGCACGTCGTGACCATCCATCACATCGTCGAGCCGGGCGACGGCGCCCACCCGTGGATCGTGATGGAGCTGGTCCCCGGCCGCTCGCTCCACGACCGGCTCGCCGAGGGCCCGATGACGCCCGCCGAGACCGTCACCCTCGGCCGCCAGGTGCTGTCCGCGCTGCGCGCCGCGCACGCCGCCGGCATCCAGCACCGCGACGTGAAGCCCGCCAACGTGCTGCTCCGTGAGGACGGCAGCGCCGTCCTCACGGACTTCGGCATCGCCGCCTTCAGCGAGACCACCTCGCGGCTCACCTCCACC
This sequence comes from Streptomyces sp. NPDC051909, assembly GCF_040681095.1. NCBI lineage: Bacteria > Bacillati > Actinomycetota > Actinomycetes > Kitasatosporales > Streptomycetaceae > Streptomyces > Streptomyces sp. NPDC051909. The sequence goes on from NZ_JBFAYA010000012.1 coordinate 106,955, forward strand.
GGCGACGTCATCGGCTCCGCCGAGTTCATCGCCCCGGAGCGGCTGCGCGGCGAGGAGGGCAACCCGGCCTCCGACCTGTGGTCCCTCGGCATGCTCCTGTACGTGGCGGCCGAGGGCCACCACCCGCTGCGCCGCGCCACCAGCCTGGCCACCGTCGTGGCGGTCCTCGACGACCCGATCCCGGCGCCGGTACGGTCCGGGCCGCTGGCCCCGGTCCTCGCCAAGGTCCTGGTGCGCGACCCGGCGGCCCGGCCGGACGGCGCGCTCCTGGACCGGCTGCTCGCGGAGGCCGAGGCGCCAGGGGCCCCGAGCCCGGCCCCGGCCCCGGTCTCGACCCCGGCCCCGAGCCCGGGCCCGGCTCCGGTGGGGTTCGGCGCACCGTACGCCCACCCCGCCTACGGTGCCCCGGCGCCCGCTCCCTCCCCGTGGGGCGCGCCGACCGCTCCGGCCGCGCCGCCCCGGTCCCGTACCACCGCCACGGCCGGACGCCGGGCCGCGACGATCGCCGGCGCCGCGGTCCTCACCGCCGCCCTGGTGGTCGGCGCCGTGCAGCTGCTCCCGGACGGCGGCGACGGCGGCGACCCGAACTCCGGCGCGAAGGGCGGATCGAGCCCTTCCACGGCGGCCCGCACCCCGGGTGCGAGCACCGCCGGCACGCCCACGGGCTCCGCCGCCCCGGCGGCCAAGGGCAGCCTGCTCACGACGGCCAACGTCCGGGCGGTCGTCAAGGCCTTCGGCGACGCGTCCGGCACCACCACCATGAAGGGCCTCACCGTCTACGAGGAGTACGCCCTCGCCGAGATCCCGACCCGGCCGGGGGCGAAGACCTACGACCGCTGGGAGTACCGCGGCGGTGTCGTCAAGAAGAACGGCCCCGGCGGGACCATCGACGCCGACCCCGACGAGCAGCCCTTCGACGTCGCCGCCCTGTCCTGGGACGCGCTGCCCGCGCTGATCCACCGGGGCGAACGCGAACTGAACGTCGAGAACCCGTCGATGCGCTATGTGATCGCCGACCGCTGGACCTTCAACGGGGACCGGCCCACGATGCGCTTCTACCTCATCAACGAGTACAGCGCGACCGGCTATCTGGCGGCCGATCAGAAGGGAAAGGTCGTGTCCACGTACCCGGCGTCCTGAGCCGGGGCCCTTCCGAGGTGGATCATGGGCGGGAGCGGGGCCGCCGGGCCCCGCCCTCCGTCGCGGAAGGAGCCTGACGAGGATGCTGACGCTGCTCGTCGACGCGGCCCGCACGCTGGTCCCGCCGAAGGGGGACCGGTACGGCCCGCTGCCCCCGCTGCTGCTCGCCCTCACGGTGCTGACCGGCCTGGTGGACGCGGTCAGCTACCTGGGCCTCGGGCATGTCTTCGTCGCCAACATGACGGGCAACGTGGTGTTCCTCGGCTTCGCGCTCGCCGGTGCCCAGGGGCACTCCGTCCTCGCCTCCGGCGTCTCCCTCGCGGCCTTCGTCGCCGGGGCGGCGGCCGGCGGCCGGTTCGGGGGACGCCTCGCGGCACACCGCGGGCGCCTGGTGGCCGGGGCGATGACCGTGCAGGCCGTGCTCTTCGCCGCGGCGCTCGTGGTGTCCCTGGTGGCCGGCAGCCTGGAGGGGAGGCCCGCCCGCTTCCTGGTGATCGTGCCGCTCGCCCTCGCCATGGGGCTGCAGAACGCGGTCGCCCGCCGGCTCGGCGTCCCGGACGTGACCACGACGGTGGTGAACCAGACCCTCACCGGTCTGGTGGCGGACACCGCCGAGGTGGGCGGCGCGGCCCACCGCCGAGGCCGCCGCGTCCTGTCGGTGATCGCCCTCTGCCTCGGCGGCCTGACGGGCGGTCTGCTCCTGCTCGGCTCCGGCATGCCGCTGGTCCTCGGCGTCGGCCTCGGCCTCCTGGCGGCCGCCGCCGCGCTGCTGTGGCGGCTCTCGACCCCGGACGCGGTGTGGGCCACCGCGCCTTAGCGGGATGCGCCCTAGCGGCGGACGGGGGTGTCCCGGACCGGGTGCTTGCTGAGGATCGAGACCCGGTTGAAGGCGTTGATGGCGATGGCCACCCAGATCACCGCGGACAACTCGTTCTCGCTCAGCGCCTCCCGCGCCTCGGCGTAGGCGCGCTCCTGGGCGAGGGCGTCCGCCGGGTGGGTGGTCGCCTCGGCGAGGGCGAGGGCGGCGCGCTCGCGCGGGGTGAAGAGCTCGGTGTCGCGCCAGGCGGCGAGCACGCCGATCCTGCGGGTGGTCTCGCCGGCGCGCAGCGCGGCGCGGGTGTGCACGTCGAGGCAGTACGCGCAGCCGTTGAGCTGCGAGACGCGCAGGTTGACCAGCTCCACCAGGACGCGGTCGAGGCCCGCGTCGGCGGCGGTCGCGCGGACGGCCTCGGCGGTCCTCACCAGGGCCTGGTAGGCGGCGGGGCTCTGCTTGTCGACGTACACCCGCTGCTCGCTCACCATCTGCTCCTTCACCGTTGTCCCGGGTTGTCCTCGGGGCTATTATCGTCCATGATTGTTGAAAAGAAAACTATCTTGCTCGGTGAGGCGTTCGGCGAGACGGGCGCGATCGACGAGATCGGGTGGAGAGGGGTCGGGAATGGGTGCCAACGAGGTCGAGGTCCTCGCCGCCCGGGACGTCCCGCTGGGCGGCCCGCGCGCCATGACCGTACGACGCACCCTTCCGCAGCGGTCGCGCACCCTCATCGGCGCGTGGTGCTTCGCGGACCACTACGGCCCCGACCGGGTCGCGGAGTCCGGCGGCATGGACGTCGCCCCGCACCCCCACACCGGACTGCAGACCGTGAGCTGGCTGTTCACCGGGGAGATCGAGCATCGCGACAGCCTGGGCACCCACGCGTACGTCCGCCCCGGCGAGATCAACCTGATGACCGGCGGCCACGGCATCAGCCACTCCGAGGTCTCCACCCCCGAGACCACCGTCCTGCACGGCGTCCAGCTCTGGCTGGCCCTCCCCGACGCCCACCGCCACGCGCCGCGCGACTTCCAGCACCACGCCCCGCGGCCCGTCCACGTCGACGGCGCCGAACTCCGGGTCTTCCTCGGCACCCTGGCCGGCGACACCTCCCCGGTCCGCACCTTCACCCCGCTGCTCGGCGCCGAACTCCTCCTCGCCCCTGCTGCCACCGTCACCCTCGACGTCGACCCCGGCTTCGAGCACGGCCTCCTCGTCGACGAGGGTGAGATCCGCCTCGACGGCACCGTCCTCCACCCCGCCGAACTCGGCTACACCGCCCCCGGCCGCGCCGCCCTCACCCTCACCAACACCTCCCCGCACCGCGCCCGCGCCGTCCTGCTCGGCGGCGCACCCTTCGGCGAGGAGATCGTCATGTGGTGGAACTTCATCGCCCGCACCGACGCCGAGATCCGCCAGGCCCGCGAGGACTGGACGACCGGCGACCGCTTCGGCGAGGTCCACGGCTACCCCGGAGACCGCCTCCCGGCCCCCGAACTCCCCCACACCCCGCTGAAGGCCCGCAAGAACCCGCACCCCACCGCCGCCACAGGAAGGCCCGTCATGACCCAGCCCGCCACCACCCCCGTCGTCCGCCTGAACGAGCCCCGGCACCGCTACGAGATCCTGGTCGACGAACAGCGCGCCGGACTCACCGCCTTCCGCGACCGGGACGCGCAGCGCGTCTTCTTCCACACCGAGGTCGACGAGGCCTATGCCGGGCAGGGCCTCGCCTCGATCCTCGTCGAGCAGGCGCTGAACGACGTGCGCGCCACCGGGAAGCGGATCGTGCCCGTCTGCCCGTACGTCGCGAAGTTCCTGAAGAAGCACGAGGAGTACGCCGACATCACCGACCCGGTCACCCCCGAGGTCCTGGAGTGGCTGGACGCCCAACTCGCCCGCCGCTGACCGCCGTCGGCCCGGACCACCCGTCTTGCAGAAAATGACTGCAAGATCTTGCGCGCGGTCCGGGCCGCTGTTTGACTGCCCGGCATGAGCAGCGACGCCACCACGGCCCCCGGCACCGACCCCGACCACGACCGAGCCACGGCCACGGCGACGACGACCGCCCCCGACCGGGACATCGACGTCCTCGTCCTCGGCGGCGCCGGCGTCGACACCATCGTCTACGTGCCAGAGCTGCCCCTGCCGCTCGCCGACAGCCACAAGATCGGCACCGGGATCGTCACCCGCGCCGGCCAGACCGGGGACTTCGTCGCCCTCGGACTGCACCGCCTCGGCCTGCGCACCCACCACCTCGACCTGCTCGGCGCCGACCTTGAGGGCGACCTCGTCCGCGCCTTCCACCGCGACCACGGCATCGCCCTCACCGACGTGCCCCAGCCCACCGGCACCAAGCGGGCCGTCAACCTCGTCGGGCCCGACGGGCGCCGGCTCTCCCTCTACGACGCCACCCGCGGCCGGGACGCCGACCGGCTCCCTCCCGAGACCGTACGCGCCCTCGCCGCCCGCAGCCGGCACGCCCATGTCTCGATCACCCAGCCCTGCGCCCACGCCCTGCCCGAGCTGCGCGCCGCCGGCGTCACGCTCTCCACCGATCTGCACGACTGGGACGGCCGCGACGCCTATCACGAGCCGTTCGCCCTCGCCGCCGACCTGGTGTTCCTCTCCGCGACCGCCCTCGACGACCCCGAGCGGACCCTGCGCGACGTCCTCGCCCGCGGCCGGGCCTCGGTCGCCGTGGCCACCGACGGGGCCGCCGGCGCGTACCTCCTCACCGGCGCCGACGAGCCGCTCACGCACGTCCCCGCCGTCGCCCCGACCGCCCCCGTCGTCGACAGCAACGGCGCGGGCGACGCCTTCGCCGCCGGCTTCCTGCACGCCTGGCTCGCCGGTGCCCCCGCCCGTACCTGCGCCCTGCACGGCAGCATCGCCGGTGCCCACGCCTGCACCGTCCCCTCGACCCGCGCCGAGGCCATCGGCCGAGAGGCCCTGTTCGCCGAGGCGGCCCGGCTCGGCGCCGCCGGCGGTGGTCCGGGGCACGGGGCGCGGCATGTCAGGATCGAGGGATGACAGAGAAGATCATCGCGGCGTGCGACGGCGCGTCCAAGGGCAACCCCGGACCCGCCGCCTGGGCCTGGGTCATCGGGACCGGGGACGGCGAGATCGCCCACTGGGAGGCCGGACCGCTCGGCACGGCCACCAACAACGTGGCCGAACTCACGGCGCTCCTGCGCCTGTTGGAGCGCCTCGACCCCGCCGTGCCCGCCGAGGTGCGGATGGACTCGCAGTACGCGATGAAGGCCGTCACCACCTGGCTCCCCGGCTGGCGGCGCAAGGGCTGGAAGACCTCCGCCGGCACCCCCGTCGCCAACAAGGACCTCGTGGTGCGCATCGACGAACTGCTCGCCGACCGGCGGGTGGAGTTCGTCTACACCCCCGCCCACCAGGTCGACGGCGACCCCCTGAACGACGCGGCCGACCGGGCCGCCAGCCACACCGCCCGCAGCCAGCAGCCCGCCGGTTCGGACGAGGGCTCGACGCTGCCCCCGCCGGAGCCCGCATCGGCCCGCCCGGCCGCCGCCAAGCGGCCCCGCACGGCCACCGGCGCCACCGGCTCCACGCGCGCCGGTACGCGCGCCGGTACGCGTTCCGGTTCGTCCGCGCCCAGCCTCAAGGCCCGCTTCCCGGGACGCTGCCGCTGCGGTCAGGCGTACGCCAAGGGCGACACCATCACCAAGAACCCCGACGGCTGGGGTCACCCGGCCTGCGCCGAAGCCGCCTCGTAGGCTCTGACCAGGCATTTCACGGGCTCCGGCGACCGTCCCCCAGGGCGGTCGCCGGAGCCCTTTCCGGTGCCTGACGCCAGGCCCGCGGAGGACCCCGCAAGGCCCTCGAAACCCTCCGCTGGGCCGAATGAGGGATGGGGTAAACCGGACATTCACCGAGTCGTGCGCGCGGGTTCGCGCGGGGTTCTGTTCTCAGGGGCCCCGGGGCTGCATACTGTTCCTCCCGCCACCGATGGCGAACCGTTTCACTTGCCCTTTTCCCCTTGGGCAAGGTGGTCGTCACCGGGCCGGGAACCCCTCCCTTTCGTCGCCGCCGCGATCCGGCGTGCGATGACCCCTGCCCGTGAAAGACCCGAGGACCCGTGCCAGTACCTGTAGTCCTTACCGGGCGCACCGTGCGCCTGGAGCCGCTGGCCATGCGCCACGCCGAGGGCATCGCCTGGGCGGGCGCACTGGACCGTGCGGCCTATGCCTACACCTCCGTGCCCCACGGCCTTGATGCCTCCTGCGACTACATCGCCCGCGCTCTCGCCGAACAGGCGTCGGGCCGGGCCCTGCCGTTCGCCCTGGTCGACCCGCATACCGGCCGGGTCCTCGGCTCGACCCGCTTCCTGGAACTCGACTACTGGCGCGGGCCGGTGATCTGGCCGCCGGTCACCGGGGTGCCCAACGGCGACCCGCTGACCGCCGTGCCCGACGCCGCCGAGATCGGCAACACCTGGATCTCCAGCGAGGCCCGCGGCACCGGCGTCAACACCGAGGCCAAGTACCTCATGCTGCGGCACGCCTTCGAGACCTGGGGCGTGCGCCGGATCTCGATGCGCGCCGACGCCCGCAACACCCGCTCCCGCGTCGCCATCGAGCGGCTCGGCGCCAGCTGCGAAGGGGTCCGCAGGGCCCACTCGCGCGGCCTGGACGGCGTGGTCCGCGACACCGCCTTCTACTCGATCCTCGACGAGGAGTGGCCGGCCGTCCGCGGCATCATCGAGCTGCGCCTCCCGGGCATGCGCCCGCCGGCCCCGCACCCGACCGCGGGCTTCCCGGGCCAGTCCATGGAACCCGGCGGCGCGGGCGAACTCCTGCCCGCCTAGGACCCGGTCAGGCTGTTCGCGGCCGCCCTCGTGGCCGCCCTCGCGGGTGGCCGCGAACAGCGGGGTCCGCAGCTCGCTACACCCGGAGCCGCCCGGGCTGGGCCGTGGTGCGCGGACCCGGCGGCGGGGCCGCCGGCGGCGACGGGCACAGGACGTCGTCGAGGCCCGCGAGCCGCACCAGGCGCAGGATCATCGGCCGGTCGCACACCAGCCGCCAGCCCGCGCCCCGCTCGCGGACGCGCTGCGCGCAGCGCACAAGCAGCCCGAGCCCCGACGCGTCGCAGAACGTGACGCGCTGCAGGTCGACGGCGAGTGCGGGCGCCTCGCGCGCCAGCACGTCGAGTTCGGGCCGGACGCGCTGCACCAGCACCAGGTCGAGCTCTCCGTACAGCTCGACCGTGGTCAGGCCCTCGCTCGACCGTACGGCGAGATCGGCCTCGCCGTGTCGGATCAGATGCATGGACACGCTCCACTGGATCGGTCCCCGTGCAACGAGGTTCCCGGCACCTCCGGAGGCAGACACGTTTCTCCACATCCGCCATCACCTGAAGAGGTGAATACCTCCCTTTCCCGCCCGCGCACCCGCGCCGGCTGCTCGCTCACCGCTTCGGCGCCGGCGGCACCACCGCGACCGGGCAGTGGGCATGGTGCAGCACGGCGTGCGCGACCGAGCCCATGAGCAGCGTCTCGATCCGGTGCCGACGGTGCCGCCCCACCACCACGAGCCCCGCCTCCCGGGAGTCCTCGACCAGCCGCCCGGCCGGATCGGCCGGCGTGATGGTCGGGATCACCTCGACCTCCGGACGGCGCTCGGTCCACGGCCGCAGCCGCTCCTCCTGCCGCCGGGTCGTGCTCTCCACCAGGTCCGGGGTCTCGTCCGGCATCGGCGGCGGCACCTGGAGGGCCGGCGCCGGAGCGCCGATGAGCAGCGCGGGGGAGGGCGGCACCGGATACGAGGTCACCACCTCCAGCGGCACACCCCTCCGCCGCGCCGCCTCGAACGCGAAGTCCACGACCTCGTCGGCGGTCTCGTCGGTCTCCAGACCGAGCAGCACCCGCCCCGCCGCAGCCCCGCTCTCCAGGGACGCGGCCCGCGCCTCGTGCGGCACCACGACCACCGGGCAGGGCGCGGCCGCCGCGAGCGACCGACTGTTCGACCCCAGGAGCAGGCTCTTGAACCCGCCGCGCCCCCGTGAGCCGACGACAAGCAGCCGGGCCCGCCCGGCCGCCTCCACCAGGGCGTCCACGACGGAGCCGTCCAGCGAGGCGTACCGCACGTCCAGACCCTCGGCACGCGGCCCGACCTCGGCGGCCAGCGCGTCCACGACCGTGTCGGGCAGCTCCGGCGCCGGGCCGAGCGAGGCGATCCGGGCGCTGCCCAGCTGCAGCGCCTCCGAGCGCACATGCGCGACGGTCAGCGGGGCCTCCAGGCTCCGCGCCTCCTGCAGCGCCCACTCCAGGGCCCGCCGGCTGTGTTCGGAACCGTCGACCCCCACCACGACAGCGGCGTTCTCACTCTCACTCATGCTCATGCTGTGCACTCATATCGGGATGAATCACCCGGATCCGGGTGCCACGCCGGATTCCGTGTATTCCGTGGATTCCGGAGCTCCGGTGCCTGCGGTGCCTGCGGCGGTACGGCGAAGGGGCGCGGGTCTGACCCCCCGCGCCCCGCTCCTCCCGTCCGAGCCCGGAAGTCCAGCCTGCGACCCGGTCTGCGACCCGGCCTGCTCAGCCTGCCGCGCGGCGCCGTCCCCGCGCCGCGGCGACCAGCTCCGGCAGCGTGCCCAGCTTGACCCGCGGCCGGCCGGCCTCGTCCCCGCGCGCCCGTTCCGCCCGCTCGATCGCGGCGAGCCCGCGCGCGTCCACCACGTGCCGGGCCCGCCTGCGGGCGAGCCGGTCGAAGCCGCGCGCCGTGCCGGTCGGCTTCGGCAGGACGCCGTCGACGGCGTCCGCGAGCAGGGTGCCCACGGTCTCCGCCGCGCAGGTGCGGTTGGCGCCGATGCCGCCCGACGGGCCGCGCTTGATCCAGCCGACCACGTACGCACCGGGCCGGCCCTCGACCCGGCCGCCGGTGTGCGGCACGGTGCCGGTCGTCTCGTCGAACGGCAGGTCCGCCACCGGCAGTCCGCGATACCCCACCGCCCGCAGCACGAGCCCTGCCGGGATCTCGGCCGGGCCTGCCGCGCCGTTCGAGCCTGCCGCGCCCGTGACCCGTACCGCTCCCTCCAGCACCTCCTCCGGCGCCGAGTGGAAGCGGAAGACGATGCGCCGCGCCTCGCCCGGCGGGCGTGCCCAGTCCACCCGCTCGCGGACCGCGCCCCGCAGCAGCGCCGCCTTGTCCCGCGGCCCGGCCGCCTCGACGGCCGCCCAGACCCGCGGGTCGTGGTCGTCCACGACCAGCCGGACACCCGGCAGCTGCCCGAGGGCGAGGAGTTCGGGCGCGGTGCACGAGAGGTCCTCGGGGCCGCGCCGCGCAAGCAGTACCACCTCGCGCACGGCGGACGCGCGGAGCGCCGCGAGCGCGTGGTCGGCGATGTCCGTGGCAGCCAGGGTCTCCGGGTCGGCGACCAGGACGCGGGCCACGTCGAGCGCGACGTTCCCGGCGCCGACCACCACGACCCGCTCGGTCCCCGACAGGTCGATCGCGTCGGGCGCGACCTCCGGGTGCGCGTTGTACCAGGCGACGAACGCCGTCGCCGAGACGCTGCCGGCGCGCTCCTCGCCCGGGATCCCGAGCCGCCGGTCGCCGGCCGCGCCGACCGCGTACACGACGGCGTCGTGGTGCGCGGCCAGTTCCTCGGCCGTGACGTCCGTACCGACCTGGACGCCCAGGTACATCCGCACCCGCGGGTGGGTGTGGAGGCGGGCGAAGGTGTCGCCGATCCGCTTGGTCGCGGGGTGGTCGGGCGCCACTCCGTAGCGGACCAGACCGCCGGCCACCGGCAGCCGGTCGACGAGCGTCACCTCGGCGTCGGTGTGCAGGAGCAGGTCCTCGGCCGCGTACATGCCGGCCGGGCCGGTGCCGACGACCGCGACCCGCAGCCGCCCGAAGTCGGACGGCAGGCTGCGCGCGAACGCCGGCGCGCCCCAGGCGTGGAAGACGGGCCCGTCCGCCGGTGCTTCGCGCGGCGCGCGGTCCTCGTAGAAGGCCGCGTTCACGGCGGCGTACGCCTCCTGCCCGGGGCGCAGCGCGTCCGCCGGGAAGATCGCGTCGACCGGGCAGGCGTCGGCGCAGGCACCGCAGTCGATGCAGGACCTCGGGTCGATGTAGAGCATCTCGGTGCGGCCGAAGTCGGGCTCTTCGGGCGTCGGGTGGATGCAGTTGACGGGGCAGACGGCGATACAGGTCGCGTCGTTGCAGCAGGTCTGGGTGATCGCGTAGGTCATGGCGTCGTCAGCTCGCGGGGCTCCGGGGAGGGCGGGGTCTGGAGGGAGGGTCAGATGAGGTGGGCGCGCCGGTAGACGGCCGCGGCCGGCCGGGTGAGCAGCCGCGCCGAGGACAGGAACTCCATCAGGCCCGCGCAGCTCGACCGCATCATCGACTTGTAGTGCTCGTTGGCCTTCGCCTCGGCCAGGGCGCGTTCGACGTCGAGCCCGGCCTTCTCGTACACCTCACGGCTGACCATGCTGGTCACGATGAAGTACGAGGCGATGGAGACGACCAGCGCCTGGACGTGACGGCGCAGGGGCCCCGCCCCGCGCAGCCGCGCACGGGTCTCCTCACGGGCGAACCTCATGTGCCGCGACTCCTCGACGACATGGATGTTGTTGATGGTCCGGACGAAGGGGACCACCCGCTCGTCGCGCATCCAGTCGCGCTGCATGACGTCGAGCACCTCCTCGGCGACGAGGATCGAGGCGTACGCGGCCTCGCCGACCGCGAGTGTCTTGAAGGCCCGGCCCAGTTCGCGGACGAAGCGGCCCGGGCGGTAGGCGGGGGCACCGAGCTTGGCCGCGCCGCGCCCGAACATGATCGAGTGCCGGCACTCGTCGGCGATCTCCGTCAGGGCCCACTGGAAGCGCGGGTCCGTCGGGTCCTTGGCGTACATGTCCCGCAGCACCATCTGCTGCAGGATCATCTCGAACCAGATGCCGGTGCTGGCCACGCACGCCGACTCCTGACGGGTCAGCTCCCTGCGCTGGGCCTCGGTCAGCTCCTGCCAGTAGCGGGTGCCGTAGAGGGTGCTCCACTCCGGGCTCATCCCGTGGAAGTCCTTGTCCAGCGGTGTGTCCCAGTCGACCTCCGTGGCGGGGTCGTAGGACAGCTTGGCGGAGGACTCGAGCAGCCGGCGGGCCGCCTCTCGTTCGGGCTGCCGGGTCTGGTCCGCCGGCTGGACGGTGCTGCTGGCCATGATGCGGCTCCTTGGGGACCTCGAGGGCGGGAATCGGGCTCTTGTTAGACACCGTGTCTAGCAAGCTGTTGGACGGACCGTATAGCAAGACGGCGCGCGCGCCTACCCGTCGGTACCGAAATTCGTTGCCGAGGGGTAGGGGGCGGGAGAGGATGCGTTCATGATCGACACGACTGGAACCTCCGAGGAACGCGACGCCGTCGCCGCCGCGACGGACGGCGAACTGCGCCTGCACGACCCCGCCGTCCGGGCCTCCGCCGACGGTGTCCGGCTGTTCGACCCCGAATTCGTCGAGATCGGCGCCTCGGGGCGGCGCTGGACGTACGAGGAGATGATCGCGGCCCTGCCCACCCTGCACGGCGGAGCGGACAGCCCGCGCATCGAGGTCTCCGGCCTGCGCGGGGTGCTCCTCGCCCCGGGCCTCGTGCACCTGACGTACGAGACCGTCATCGCCGGGCGCCGGGCGCGCCGCAGCTCCCTGTGGCGCAAGGGCGACGGGGACACCGGCTGGCGGCTCTACCACCACCAGGGCACCCCCGTCCCGGAGGGCTGAACAGCCGTGTTTGGATGAGGCGTTCACGAGGGTGGGGCGAGCGGGGGAGCGGGGGCACATGCGGGCGAGGGACGACGGCGCGCTGCTGACGGAGCGCTTCGAGCAGGACCGGCCGCATCTGCGCGCGGTCGCCTACCGCATGCTCGGCTCGCTCGCCGAGGCCGACGACGCTCTACAGGAGGCCTGGCTGCGCGCGAACGACGCCGGCGTCGCGGGTGTCGACAACCTCGGCGGCTGGCTCACCACCGTCGTCTCCCGGGTCTGCCTCAACATGCTCAGGTCCCGTGACCGGCGCCGTGAGGACCCCCTCGACGCCCGGCCCGGTGAACCCGGGGCCGGGCCGTCCGGGCGCGACCCCGAGGAGGAGGCCCTGACGGCCGACTCCGTCGGCGTCGCCCTGCTCGTCGTCCTCGACACCCTCGCCCCGGCCGAGCGCCTCGCCTTCGTCCTGCACGACCTGTTCGCCGTCCCCTTCGACGACATCGCGCCCATGCTGGAGCGCACCCCGACCGCGGTGCGCCAGCTCGCCAGCCGCGCCCGCCGCCGGGTCAGGGGCGGCACCGTCGCGGCGGCGGCGGGCCCCGACCTCCGCCGGCGGCGGCGCGTCGTCGAGGCCTTCCTCGCCGCGACCCGCGGTGGCGACTTCGAGGCGCTGGTCGCCCTCCTCCATCCCGACGTCGTCCTGCACGCCGACCGGATGGTCGTCCCCACCCCCGAACCGATCGCCGTCACCGGCGGGCGGACCGTCGCCGAGGGCGCGATGGCGGCCATGGGCCGCGCCCGCTTCACCGGCCTCGCCCTCGTCGACGGCGCCTTCGCCCTGGCGATGGCCCCGCAGGGCCGACTGCACCTCGTCCTCACCTTCACGTTGGCGGACGACGGCCTCATCACCGGCATCGAGGTCGTGGCCGAGCCGGACCGGCTGGCCAGGATGGAACTGGCGGTCCCCGCCTGATCGCTCGCCCGGGCGGTCGCGGACCGCCCGGGCGAGACACCCGCACCTCGGGTCCCGGCACGCCCTAGACGGCGCCGTTGCGCCAGACCGTGAGGTCGAGCGTCATGTAGGTGCTGGGCGACTCCTCCGGAGAGAAGGCCTTCACCGTGACCAGGCCCATGTGGCCGGTGCCCGTGGTGACGCAGATCTGCCGGCCGGGGGACAGCTTGTTGATGTACACCTCGCGGGTGAACCGGGTCTCCGACCGGCAGACGTCGAGGGTGCCCTCCTGGCCCGGGTCGAGCAGCACCAGGTTGCCGCCGGTGGACTCCGCGTCGAGGTAGCCGCCGGTGTCGTAGGACAGCTCGTAGTTACCGTCCTCGCCGTCCTGCGGCCGGACGACATCGTCGCCGAGCGTCAGGTGGTATCCGGCGGTGAGGTTGATGTTCTTGTAGTCGACCGGCGTCGGGTCGGGCTTCTCGGTCGGCTGCTGGGAAGGCTTCCCGGACGCCGACGAGCCGCCGGAGCCGCTGCCCGACGACGAGCCGCCCGACCCGCCCTTGCCGGTGGTCTGGCCGCCCGTCTTGTTGCCGCTGTTCGCCGAGTCCTTGCCCTTGTTGCCGTCCTTCGTCAGGACGTACGCGACGCCGGCGCCGCCCACGCCGAAGACGAGCGCGGCGGCAAGGGCCACGAGCAGCGTCCGCTTCGCGGCGCTCTTGGGCGGCTTCGGAGGCTGCCCGCCCGGAGCTCCCGGAACACCCGGCGCGCCGGGATACGGCGTCGGGTACCCCTGCCCCGCCGGGAAGGTGCCCGTGGCGACCGGATAGGTGCCCGAGCCGGGGTACGGGACGGGGGCCGGGCCCGGCATGGGCGTCGGGGCGGCGCCGGTGTGCGTCGGGGCGTAGGCGTGACCGGGGTGCGGCGGCGCGGCGGCCGGCCCCTGCGACGTACCGGGGGCGGCCGGGGCGGTGGGGGCGTACCCGGCCGGTGGCGTCGCGTGCGCCGTCGGGGTGTAGCCCGGGGCGGGCGCGGCCGGCGCCGAAGGCGTGTACCCGGCCGGGGGACCCGCCGGGGCGGTCGGAGGCTGCTGCGGCGGAGTCTGCGGTGCCGGGGGCGCCTGGACGGGCGCGGGGGTCGCGGCGCGGGCCGTGATGTCGGCGGAGACGGCACCCGGCAGCCAGTCCTCGGGACGGCGCAGCACGGTCGCCGAGTTGGCCTCCTGACACAGCCGGATCACCTCGGCGACCGACGGCCGGGCCTCCGGGTCCTTGGCGAGGCAGCGGGTGACCAGCTGGCTCAGCCGCTCGGGGACCGCGCTCAGATCGGGCTCCTCGTGCACGATCCGGTACAGCACCCCGTGCCCGGTGCCCTCCCCGAACGCGGGCACGCCCGTCGCCGCGTACACGGCGACCTGGCCCAGCGCGAAGACGTCGGTGGCCGGGGTGACCCGGCGGCCGGCCGCCTGCTCGGGCGCCATGAAGGACGGCGTGCCGATGGTGACGCCGCTGCCGGTCAGCGAGGTCGCGTCGGCGGCGTGCGCGATGCCGAAGTCGATGACGCGCGGTCCGTCGGAGGCGAGCAGCACGTTCGACGGCTTCAGGTCGCGGTGCACGAGCCCGGCGCCGTGGATCACCTGGAGCGCCTCGGCCATGCCCGCGACGAGCAGCAGTACCGTCTCGGCCGGCATCGCCCCGTGCGCGACGACGGCGTCGGCGAGCGACGGCCCCGGTACGTACGCCGTCGCCAGCCACGGCTTGGTGCCCTCGGCGTCGGCGTCGATGACGGGCGCGGTGAACAGCCCCTGCACGCGCTGTGCGGACCGCACCTCCTGCGCGAACCGGCGGCGGAACTCGGCGTCCTCGCCGAACTCCGGCCGGATCACCTTGATGGCGACGGGGCGGCCCCCGGGCGTGTACGACAGATACACCTTGCCCATGCCGCCGGCGCCGAGGCGGGCGGCCAGACGGTAACCGGCGACGGTCGTCGGGTCGTCGGCGGCGAGCGGCTGGAAGATCCCCGCGGCGTCGCCGGCGCTGACCGGCTGCTGACCACTCATCAGTTTCTTTCTCCCCGTGCGGAACTGCGTATCCCGGTTTATCGCTCGGCACCTTATCCGCTGTGGCGCGTACCCGTGACCCCGGAGGGTGACGACCGGGGTGGAGGGGGGCCGGGAAGGGCTCCCGGGCGGGCTGGGAATGTGGGGGACAGGAGCGTGGTCACACCCGCGAGGCTGACATGCCCGAGTCGAACGAACTCGGCCGCGGCAGCCGGTAAGGAGTAGCGACACCCATGTCACGCACCACTCAGCGCCCCGTGATCACCCTCCGGTCCACGGCCGGCACCGGCGTCACCTACGTGACCCGCAAGAACCGCCAGAACGCCCCCGACCGCCTGATCCTGCGCAAGTACGACCCCGTCCTCGGCGCCCACGTCGACTTCCGCGAGGAACGCTGACCCCCTGTGCCGAGGGCAGTCGGGGCCGACCCGCGGTGCCGTAGGGCCGGGGCCCTGCGGCACCGCGCCCCGAAACCGGGCGCGCGACCGGTGGTCACCCGCGGCCGTCCGCCGAGAGCAGCACCCGGGCCGCGCGCAGCAGGACGGCGGGGCGGGTGAGGGCACGCGGGTGCTCGACCATGTTGACCACGTTCAGGTACGTGGTGTTGAGCTCCGAGTCGAGGACGGAGGCCTCGGTGAGCCGGTCGCCGGCCCAGCGCAGCAGCCGGTAGCCGGGCGGGTAGGGGCCGGTGACGTGCGGCTGGGCGAGGTCGGCGGTGGTCGACAGCTGCCAGGCCGCGTCGACGACGACGCCCGCGCGCCGGAAGTACCCCCACGCCGGCGAGCCGGGGTCCGCCCCCGAACGCAGGTGCGCGGCCAGGGAATTGGCCTGCAGGGCGGCCAGGGTCAGGCCCTGCCCGTACACCGGGTTGACGCTCGCCATCGCGTCGCCGACCACCACCAGGCCGCCGGGGAAGTTGTCCAGGCGTCCGTAGTCGCGCCGGACGCTCTCCCTGAAGTGGAAGGTCGTCACCTCGCCGGTCATCTCGCAGGTGTCGGCGACGGTGCGCAGCGGCTCGATGCTCCGCCGCATCCGGGCGCGGAACTCCTTCGGGTCGGGCCCCGGCCGGTACCCGGCATAGCCCGCGAGCACCACCGACCAGCGGTCGCCCTCCACGGCGGCGAGCGCGCCCGGTTCGCAGAGCGTGGGCTGGTAGCCGCTCGCCGGGCCGGGCGTGTTGTGGGCGACGACCGTCGTGCCCAGCTCGTCCCCGCGCCGGAACGCGGCGGTCGCGTACCCGAGGTCGATCCGCATCCGCTCGACCGGCGCCTGCCGCCAACCGGCCTCCGCCAGCCAGTGCCCGAGCCGGCTCGACCGCCCCATGGCGTCGACCGCGAAGTCCGCGTCCAGGACCTCGCCCTCGGCCGTGCGCACCCCGCGCACCCGGCCGCCGCCCAGGACCAGGTCGCGGGCCTGCCCGTGCACCAGGCGTACGTTGGGGAGCACGCCGACCCGCCGGCGCACGGCCGCCTCCAGGAACGGACGGCCGACCCCGAGCATCCGCCTTCCGCCGGCCGGCGCCTTCAGCCTGCCGTCCACGTAGAACCGCACGTCGTCGCCCTCGCCGAGGCAGGCCCCGGCCGCGACCAGCTCGGCCGTCATCCCGGGGAACCAGCGCTCCAGCTGCGCGTGCCCCATGGCGAGCAGGGCGTGCAGCTGCCGCCGGTGCGGCGCGAGCCGGCCCGTCCCGTCCGCGCCGATCTCGTCGGCCTCCAGGACGGTCACCTCGTCGGCCCACTCGCTCAGCACGCGCGCCGCGAACAGCCCCGCGTAACTGCCGCCCATGACCACGGCCCGCTTCACACAATCCCCCACCGTCACGGCGCCGCCTCGCCGGGCGCCCCCGCCGCGACCCTACCGGCCCGCGTGGGCGGGCCCCTGATCAGGTCCGTTCGGCGAACGAGGCCTCCAGGGCGGCGAGATGGCGGGCCTCGGCCTCCTTGCGGACGGCCCTGAAGCGGTGGTCGACGAGCAGGACCGGGAGCAGCCACAGACAGCCCCAGAAGCTGAAGGAGTCCACCACACCCGTCTGGCGGAGCACCGCGTCGGTGATCAGGGAGAGGGCCGCCGACATCACCCACGCGGCCGAGCGGTACCGCCCGAGGAAGCGCACCGGCGCGTTCCACGGCCCGGCGAGCGCCTCGACGGTCGCCGCGCGCACCAGTGCCTCCCGGTCGGTGGGGTCGACGGGCGCCGCCGGGCCGCCCCGTGACAGGTCCTCGGTGAGCGCCCGGGCCTGCGCCTCGGTGTCGCGCCGCCGGTCCTCGATCTCCACCGCGCGCACCGCCGTACGCATCCGGATGTCGGCCCAGTAGCCGCGCCGGCTCCAGCGCTCGACGGCCTCGATCCGGCCGGCCTCGGCCGAGTCGGGGGCCTGCTCCTTGAGTCGCTGTGTCAGACCGGCGGCGCGGCCGGCCCGCCCGGGCCGGTCGAAGCCGTCGGCGCGCAGACAGAGTTCCGCGTAGCCGGCGAGCAGCCCCAGGTGGTCCGGATCGAGCGCGAGCCCGGCCCGGAACGCCCGCTCGGCCTCGTCGTCGTGGTCGTCGTCGTCCTCGGCGACATGCCCGAGCGCCAGCCAGCAGTACAGATCGGGGTGCGGCCCGAGCTCCTCGATGCCCTCCCGCGCGGCGCGCCGGGCGGCCGCGTGGCCACCGGCGACGAACAGCTGCTCGCAGCGATCCTGCCAGGCGTCGAGCGTGCTCATGCGATTCCCCTCCCTGTCGCCCCTCCCCGGGGCCGGGCAAGTCTGCGACGGGCTGAAGCGCAGGTCAAGGGCGATTTCGGCGGTGCCGGGCCGGCGCCCGGTGGCGGTTTTTCAACTCCCTTCGGCGTCCGCCCTCTTGCGGGCACGTCACGGCACCCATACGCTCCAGCCTCAAGTTAGGAAGCTTTCCTAACTGTTCTTGGTCAGGAATCCGTCCACCTGAACACGGGACCACCCCGAGAAAGTGGAGCCACATGCCCCCCACCATCAACGCCCTCCGCCGCCACCGCACCGCCGCCCTCGTCGCCGCCGCGGCGACCGGGCTCCTGCTGCCCGCCCTGTCCGGGCTCATGCCCTCCGCCAGCGCGGCGGACGGGAACCTCGCGCAGGGCCGGGCGGTCACCACCTCGTCCAACGAGACCAGCACGCTCACCGGCAGCAAGGCGGTCGACGGCTCCACCACCACCCGCTGGGCCAGCGCCGAGGGCGTGGACAACCAGTGGATACGGATCGACCTCGGCGCCGGCACCGCCGTCAAGCGGGTCGTCCTCAAGTGGGAGGCCGCCTACGCCAAGGCGTACCGCGTCGAACTCTCCGACGACGGCTCCACCTGGCGCCAGGTGTACGCCACCACCACCGGCGACGGCGGCACCGACGACCTCGCCGTCGACGGCACCGGACGCTACCTCCGCGTCTTCGGCACCCAGCGCGGCACCCCGTACGGTTACTCCCTCTGGGAGGTCGAGGCCTACGGCACCGGCTCGACCACCCCGCCGCCGTCGACCGGCACCAACCTGGACGACCCGCGGAAGAAGGAGATCGCCATGAAGCTGGTGTCCTCCTTCGAGAACTCCTCCCTCGACTGGCGCGCGCAGTTCGCCTACATCGAGGACATCGGCGACGGCCGCGGCTACACCGCCGGCATCATCGGCTTCTGCTCCGGCACCGGCGACATGCTCGACCTCGTCGAGCGCTACACCCAGAAGAAGCCCGGCAACCCGCTCGCCCGGTACCTGCCCGCCCTCCGCGAGGTCAACGGCACCGACTCCCACGAGGGCCTCGACCCCGGCTTCACCTCCGCCTGGCGCCAGGCCGCCCAGGACTCCGTCTTCACCCAGACCCAGGAGGAGGAGCGCGACCGGGTCTACTTCAACCCCGCCGTCTCCCAGGCGAAGTCGGACGGCCTGCGCGCCCTCGGCCAGTTCGCCTACTACGACGCCGCCGTCATGCACGGCGAGGACGGCTTCCGCTCCATCCGCGCGGTCGCCATGTCCCGGGCGACGCCGCCTTCGCGCGGCGGCAACGAGAAGACGTACCTCAACGCCTTCCTCGACGCCCGCGAGGAGGAGATGCGCAAGGAGGAGGCCCACAGCGACACCACCCGCGTGAGCACCGCCCAGCGCCGCTTCCTCAACGAGAACAACTTCGACCTCAACACCCCGCTGTACTGGAGCGTCTACGGAGACCCGTTCTCCATCACCAGCTGAGTCCCGGTGGCGTGGCGGCGCCGGCGCGGGGTGGCGGGTCCGCCCCGTACCGCCGCCGCCGTCGTCAGGTGCCGCGCCCGCGCCGGATCAGTCGGAAGCGGGCGCGCCACCGGCCGCCCGGCCGCTCCCCGCCCGTGCACCCGGACCGGCCCGGGAGAGGCCCGGGAGAGGCCCGGGATCAGCCGAGGTCGTGCTCCTCCCAGGTCTCCTCGTCCGGGTCGTACTCCGTACGCGCGGACTCCCAGGTGGCGGCGGCCAGCTCGACGCCCGGCACGGAGCCGAGGAGCGCGACCGGGTCGATGAAGTGGGCGAGGGAGCCGGAGGGGTCGATGTCGATGGCCTCAAGGGCTTCGGCACGCTCCGCGTCCTCCATGTAGGCGTCGTCCCGGACCTGGTCGAGCGCGGCGGCCTTGAGGGCCTCCTCGTCGGTGATCTCGGCGATGAGCTCGATGGTGACGCGGACGTGCCGCGGGCCCGCCGGCTCGGCGGCGGAGGCGGAACCGGGGGCGGCTGCGGAAGCGGGGTCGAAAGTCATCTCGGCAGCTTAGGCGACATTCGGAGCCGCGGAGTCCGGGGCCTCCGGCAGCGGCCGGGCGACGACGCCCTGCGGCGTCTCCTGATGCCCGCCCGAGGCGAGCATCCGCACCTCGCCGCGATCGCTGATCTCGGCCCGGATGATGCCCGTCGCGTCTTCATAGACCGGATGGCCGCCGGGACCGGCCGCCGGGGTCCGCTCGACGGTCACGGCGTCACGGGCCTCGCCCGCGCCGTCGGAGAACACCAGCTCGTATCTGCGTGCGCTCACCCGCCTCATTTTACGTCCCCGAGCCGATCCCGCCCGGCGCGCGCGACCCCGCCGCTGGACTCCCGGCGACGTCAGGAACCGCCGGGACCGCCACTCATCACCTCGTCCGTCACCGCGTCCACCAGTGCCGCAAGCGCCACCCCGAGGGCCCGCGCCCCCGGCCCCGCCGGACCGCCCGGCTCGCTCATGTAGCCGTCGCGGCGGATCTCCACCATCAGCGCCGAGACCCGCGGATCCCGCGCGTAGTGCGCGAGCGGAACGTACGTCCCCGCGAACGGACTGTCCGTCCCGACCCCGCCGAACCCGGCGAACGCCCGCCGCGCCGCCGCGAGCAGCGCGGGCGGGGTGTGGAAGGCGTCGGTGCCGAGGCAGACCGGCGGCCGGGGCCCGTCCCCGTGCAGTTCGTACGGGAGCGGCGCCGTCGGGTACGAGTGCACGTCCACGATCACCGCGCGGCCGGTCGCCGCGAGCCGCGCGTCCACGGCCCGGGTCACGGCCTCCGCGTACGGCGCGAAGTACCGCGCGAGCAGCGGCGCCGGGTCGAAGCCGGACGGGCGCAGCTCGGCGCGGTGCGTGGTGCGCGTGTACACGGCGCCCATCCCGGCGGCCAGCATCTCCTCGCGCTCGTCGGGGAACCGCTCGGGGTCGACGACGAGCCGCGAGAGCCGGTTGACGAACCGCCAGGGCGCCGTGCCCGCCGACGCCGCGGCCACGGCCGCGATCTCCGCGGTGTGCGCGTCCGTGATGTGGTCGAGCTCCCGTTCCAGCTCCGCGTCCCCGAGCACGATCCCGGCCCGCACCTCCGGCGGCACCACGCGCGAGGAGTGCGGCACGTGCAGCAGCACCGGGGAGTCCGGCGCGCCGGCGAGCAGCACATGGGCACCGGGAGAGGTGTCGGTGTCGTTGGCGGTGGTCATCGGGTCGGACTCCTCGGTGGCGATCGTCGTGGACGTCGTGGACGTCGTGCGTCGTCAGCGGCCCGGGGGAACAGGCCTGGCCTGCGGGCCCTACGGCAGCGCGGCGCCGCGGGCCGTGATCCACAGCCGGTACCACTCCTCGTGGTCCAGGCTGGGCTCGGCGACGGCGGCGTCGCGGCAGGCGCGGATCCGGTCCGGGCTGGTCGTGCCGATCACCGGGACGATCCGGGCCGGGTGGCGCCGCAGCCACCACAGCACGATCGTCTCCGGGGTGGTGCCCTTGGCGGCGGCGAGTCCGGCGACGAGCGCGGCGGTGGCCTGCTCCTCCGGCGTCTCCTGACGTCCCGTGAAACGTCCCTGCGCCAGCGGCCCCCACGCCTGCAGCGCGATCCCGCGGCGCAGACAGTGCTCGACCGTTCCCGCCGGGAAGCCGACGCCGGCCGAGGCGGGCGTGTTCACGAGCACACCGTCCTCCAACCAGTCCCGCCGCCGCAGGCTCATCTCGAGCTGGTTCGCCACCAGCCGCAGCCCCGAGCCGAGACCGTCCAGGGCGTCCTGGATCCGGGCGATCTGCGCCGCGTTCATGTTGGAGACACCGAACCGGCGCACCAGTCCCTGCCGGTGCAGGGACTCCAGCGCGGCGGCGATCTCGGCGGGGTCGGCGAGCGGGTCGGGCCGGTGCAGGAGGAGGACGTCGAGGGCGTCGGTGCGCAGCCGGGTCAGGCTCTCCTCGACCCGGCGGACGATGCTCGGCCCGCGCAGGTCGTACAGGCCGGGCCGGTCGCCGTCCGCGAGCCGGATGCCGCACTTCGACTGGAGGGTGATCCGCTCGCGCAGCCCCGGCGTACGCGCGAGCACCTCGCCGAAGACCGCCTCCGCCTTGCCGCGGCCGTAGATGTCGGCGTGGTCGAAGGCGGTGATCCCGCTCTCCAGGGCCGCCCGGACCACGGCCTCGGCCGCGTCCACGTCGGCTGGGGCGTACGCGTCGCTGTCCCAGTCGCCGCCCAGCCCCATGCAGCCCAGCGCCACCCGGCCGCCGTCCGCGGCCATGTCCGCGTCCGCGTCCCTGTCCCTGGCTCGGCGCTCGTCATTCGTCTCGGTCGAGGTCACGTCCTCACCCTCCCACAGGCCGTCGGCCGGCCGGCAGCCGGAATCGGTCCGGGAGCTCGGCGAGAAGTTCCACACCCGGCAGCCGATCGTCGGCCTCCGGCGGCTCGCCGCCGATCCCGAGGCCTTCGTACGCGCGGAGGCCGCCCGGCACCCTCGTCTCCCGGAGGCACCGCTCGACGTCCTTTTGGCAGACCAGAATCCCCAGGTGATCGAGGCGGTGTCCGCCCGTCCGGGCTCGGGTGGAACCACCTGACGTCACCATGAGCACCGACACCGCAGCACCCGAGACCGGAACCACCCCGGACCGCGCCACCGAGCCCCGGATCGTCGTCAGGGCCCCGGCCCGGCCGGCGCCGGCGGCGGCGTTCCACAGCATCGGCGCCGTGACCCTCGTCCTGCTCGGGCTCGTCGCGATCGGTGGGGTCATCCACGAGCCGGTGCTGATACCGCCGCTCGCCGCGAGTGCCGCGCTCGTGCACGGCGCGCCCACGCTGCCGCTCTCCCAGCCGCGCAGCGTCGTCGTGAGCCATCTGCTCGCCGCCGGGGCGGGCTACGCGATCCTGGCCCTGGCCGGTGCCACCGCCTGGGCCGCCGCGATCGCCGTCGGAGTGACGCTGGCCCTCACCCTCCTCGCCCGCACGCCGCACGCGCCCGCCTGCGCGACCGCCGTCGTGGTCGTCCTGCAGTCGCCCGCGCCGGCCCGCTTGGTGCCGCTGCTGTGCGGCGCGTCGATCGTGCTCGTGCTCATGGAGTTCGCGGTCTCCCGGCTCCGCCGCGGCGCGCCGAGGTATCCGGCCTACTGGTGGTGAGGGCCGCCGGCGCTCGGCCGGAACACCCGCAGACCGCGCACCTCGCAGGACATCTCGTCCACGTCCGGGTCGGGCGCCGGGTGGTAGCGGCCCGCGCACACCGACAGATTGACGATCAGGTAGGCGTGCCAGGACCGTCCGACACCCCGTCGGTCCGCGAAGACCTTCTGGTCGTCGACCCACCACACCACCGACCGGGCGCCGAACTCGGTGCGCAGCCGGATCGATCCGCCCGGCCGCACCGCCGGTGAGCGGTGGTAGAGATGGGTGCCGCGGACATGGTTGGACAGTTCGAGGAGATCCGGGTTGTCCGGGTGGTACTCGAAGACGTCGACCTCCTGGCCGCCGTCCCGCCAGGTCCAGATCGCCGGCCAGGCGCCCATCTCCTCCGGCAGCCGCACCTGGGCCTCCAGGACGTCGCCCGTCCGCACCTGGAAGCCCTCGCGGCTGCCCTCGGTGGTCAGCAGGCCCGCGTCCCACAGCCCGTCCCGGCGGCGGGTGGCCCGGAAGAACCCCGACCGGCTGTACGTCGGGTCCTCGACCAGGTAGTCGAGCTTGTTGTCGCCGGGGTTGACCGGCCCGCCGTCGGGATACGCCCACGACCGGCCCGCCACCCACTGGTCCGGCGCGGAGAAGTCGGCGGTGAAGACCGTCGTGAAGTCCGTCGTGAAGTCCGTCGTGACATCCGTGATGGAGACCGGCTCTTCGGCCGGCTGTCGGCTCGGCATGTTGGCTCCTCGTGTCGGCGGCCGTGGCCCGGCCGCGGGCTCGTGTGTGTGGTGCCCGAGGGGACCCCAGGAATGCGGAGGCCCTCACTCCGTGTCGTGAACTCGCCATCCGGGCTCACTCCCACCGGCACCGGCACCGGCACCGGCACCGGCACCGGCAGCCGGTTCCGGAGCCCGCTGCGCGGGCACGGTGATCTCGTGTTCCATGCGCACGGCAGCAGGGTGACGGCGGCCCGTCCGCGAAACGCCGCCGACGCCCGGCGTTCATCCTTTCGGGCAGGCGGACGGGAGGCACGTGTTCGAGTCCTCCGCGCCCCGTGCGCCCCTCCGCCCGACGGGGCGTGAGGTGTGGGATCGGAAAGCCGGGGCAGGAGCGACGCATCCACGGACGGGAGAAGAGCACAGAGAGGAGCGGGAAGGGCCATGACCGAGCACACCGCCGAGGCCGGGTGGTGGTACGCCGGAGGCGTCGGCACGGTCACCGTGGCCCGGGACGCCACCGCCCGCTTCCTCCACGGGAGTGCCGGCACCGCCCCCGGTGTGGACACCGACACGGCACTGCTCGTCGTCAGCGAACTGGTCACCAACGCCGTCAAGCACGCCCCCGGCCCGCTCCGCCTCGAACTCGTGCTGCGCGACGGCACGCTGGCGATATCGGTGTGCGACGGCTCCACCGCCGGACCGGTGCTCCGGCCACCCGACCCCGAGCGGGTCGGCGGCCACGGCATGGAGATCGTGGCCGCGCTCTGCCGGTACGTCGTGACCGAGCCCGAGCCGCACGGCAAGCGCGTCACCGCCGTCCTCGTCGCGCCCGGACTCGCCACGCGTGCCCCCGCGCAGCGGGGGTAGGCGAAGCGGCACAGACGAACGATCCGCGAGAGACAGGAGGTTGTCCCCGTGCGGACCGAGAGGGTCAAGGCGACGACGACGGCCGGCACGTACCGCGACCTGCCCGTGTTCGAGGCACCGCGCGAGATCGCGCCCGAGGACGCACGCGCCCTGACGAAGGTCTTCCTCCGCGAACTGGCGGTGCGCGAGGAGGGGACCGAGGACCATCAGTACGTCCGCAACACCCTGATCGAGATGAACACCTCCCTCGTCCGGTACGCGGCGCAGCGCTTCCGTGCCCGGGGCGACGAGACGGAGGACATCGTCCAGGTCGGGGTCATCGGACTCATCAAGGCCATCGACCGCTTCGACCTGACCCGGCAGGTGGAGTTCGCGACCTTCGCCGTGCCGTACATCGTCGGCGAGATCAAGCGTTTCTTCCGGGACACCACCTGGGCCGTGCACGTCCCGCGCCGCCTCCAGGAGGCCCGGGTGGAACTCGCCAGGGCCCACGACGAGCTCAGCTCCCGGCTCGGCCGCACCCCGCGGGTCGCCGAACTCGCCGAGCGGATGGACCTCTCCGAGGACGAGGTCGTCGAGGCGCAGATCGCCGCGAACGGCTACCACAGCGCCTCCCTCGACGCCGCCTGCGGAGGCGGCGGCGACGAGGACGACACGGACGCCTCGCTCGCCGACTTCATCGGCGAGGAGGACCCGGCGCTCGAACTCTTCGAGGACTTCCACACCCTCGCCCCGCTCGTCGGACTCCTCGACGAGCGGGACCGGCTCCTGCTCCACCTGCGGTTCGTGGAGGAGATGACCCAGTCGGAGATCGGCGCCCGGCTCGGCGTCTCCCAGATGCACGTCTCCCGGCTGCTCGCCCGCTCCCTCGCGCGGCTGCGCGAAGGACTGCTCGCCGAGGCCCCCGCCGAAGCGAACTGACCGGGTCGGCCGGGCGCGGCGATCCTCAGCGGACCGCGCTGAGGAACGCCCGCGTCCGCTCGTGCCCGGGCGCGTCGAGCAGCTCGTCGGCCCGCCCCGACTCCACGACCCGGCCCTGGTCGAACATCAGGATCCGGTCGGAGACGTCCCGGGCGAAGCCCATCTCGTGGGTCACGCACAGCAGCGTGATGTCGGTGTCCCGCGCGATGTCCCGCAGCACGTCCAGGACCTCCGCCACCAGCTCCGGGTCGAGCGCCGAGGTCACCTCGTCCAGGAGCAGGATCTCCGGGCGCATCGCGAGCGCGCGGGCGATCGCCACGCGCTGCTGCTGCCCGCCGGACAGGCGCGTCGGCCGGGCGTCGACCTTGTCGGCGAGGCCGACCATGCCGAGCAGCGCCCGGGCCCGCACCGCGGCCTCCTCCCGGTCCTCCTTGAGCACGTGCACCGGCGCCTCGACGACGTTCTCCAGGACGCTCATGTGCGGGAACAGGTTGAAGTGCTGGAACACCATGCCGATGCCGCGCCGCCGGTCGGCGAGATACCGCTCGCTCGCCGGTACGAGCCCGCCGGCGCCGGACCCCGGCCCGGACCCCGGCCCCGATCCCGGCCCCGATCCCGGCCTTGGCATGTGGGAGAACGGCTCGCCGGCCACGTGGATGACGCCCTCCGTCACCCGCTCCAGCGTCATCAGCAGCCGCAGGATCGTGGTCTTGCCCGAGCCGCTCGGCCCGATCAGGGTGACTCGCTCGCCCCGCCCGACCGTCAGATCCAGCCCGTCGAGCACCGTGTGGTCCCCGAACCGCTTGGTGACCCGGTCGAAGCGCACCGCCTCGGCCGGATGCCGGTCGCGGTCATGCTCCTTCTGCAAGGCGTGCCTCCAGTCGTCGTACGAGCATGGACGTCGGCCAGCTCGCCAGCAGGAACACCGCGGCGGCCAGCGTGAAGCTCTCCAGATAGGCGAAGTGGGTGGAGCCGAAGGTGTTCGCCTCGTGCACCATCTCGTGCACCGTGATCACCGAGAGCAGCGGAGTCTCCTTGAACATGGCGACCGCGTAGTTCCCCAGCGGCGGCAGCACGTTGCGCACCGCCTGCGGCAGCACCACCGCCCGCCACACCCGCCGGCGGGGCAGGGAGAGCGCCGTGCACGCCTCCCACTGCCCCTTCGGCACGGAGTCGATGCCCGTGCGGTACACCTCGGAGAGGTACGCGGCGTAGTGCACGCCCAGGACGAGCACACCGAGCGCCAGCGCATCGAGCGCCGGGATCAGCACCCACGCCGCGAACAGCTGCACCAGGAGCGGTGTCGACCGTACGAAGGCGGCGGCCGCGTTCACCGGCGCCGCCAGCCACCGGGGCGCGGTGCGCCCGACGAGGGCGAGCACCAGACCGAGCACCGCCGCCACCGCGAAGGCGAGGACGGTCGAGAGCAGCGTGATCCCGAAGCCCTTCAGGACCACGGGCAGCGCGTCCACGGCCGCCGGTCCGTCCCAGATCATGTCCCACTCCCCGTGATCATGTCCCGCTCCCCGCACCCAGCCGCGCCCGGGCGGCCCGCTCAAGGGCGTTCATCAGCAGACTCAGCACCCCCGCCAGCACCCCGTACACCACGAGCAGCAGCAGATACGCCGCCGCCGTGTCCCCGGTCGCCGACCGCAACTGGTCGATCTCGAAGGTCAGATCGGGCACCGTCACCAGCGAGAGCAGCGGCGTCGCCTTCAGCAGCTGCACGAGGAGGTTCTTGAACGGCGCCACCATCAGCGGATGCGCCTGCGGCAGCACCACCCGGCGCAGCCGCTGTCCCGGGCTCATGCCCAGGGCGACGGACGCCTCCACCTGGGCGCGCGGCACCGCCGCGATCGCGCCGCGCACCACCTCGGCCCCGTAGGCGCCGTAGTTGAGGCCGAGCGCCAGCACACCGCAGGCCAGCGGTTCGAGCCGGAAACCGAGCATCGGCAGCGCGAAGAACAGCCAGAACAGCTGCACGTACAGCGACGTGCCACGGAAGAACTCGACCACCGTGCGCGCCGCGCCCCGTACGAGCCGCCGCCGCGAGCGCGACAGCAGTCCCAGCGCGTACGCCAGGACCAGCGCAAGGGCCGCGCCGAGCACGGTCGCCTCGACCGTGACGAGCAGCCCCTCGCCGAGCCGCGGCAGCGCCTTCCCCAGCTCGGCCCGGAACGAGCCCTCGGCCAGGAACGAGTCCTCCGCCAGGAACCCGCTCACGCCGCGCCCCGGCCCGCGCACAGATCCGCCGTGCGCAGGGTGCGCGGCGGCGCCTCCCGCTCGGTGAACCCGTAGCTCCCGATCAAGCCGACATAGCGGGCGGGGTCACCGGTGATCCGGGCCAGTTCCCGGTTGAAGGCGTCCCGCAGGCCCGTGGCGCCCGGCCGGAACACCGCCCCGCCCGCACTCCACTGCTTCACCCCGTTCACCTCGGGCACGAACGGGGCCGTCACCTCCACCGCCGCGCCCGCGTTCGTCCGTGCCAGCCAGCGCAGCGAGATACCGGTGAGCGCGAAGGCGTCGATCCGGCCGGCGAGCAGCGCGTCCAGTCCGTCCTGCTGCTTGGCCAGCGTCTTCACCGCACCGTCCGGCACCCCCGCCGCCTTGGCGTACGAGGCCTCCACCGCGGCCGACAGGACGCCCACGGTCGCGCCGGCCCGCGCCACGGACGCGAGGTCGCCGAGCCGCTTCGGATTGCCCTTGCGCACCATCAGCGCGGTGGGGGAGACGAACTCGGGCTCGGAGAAGATCACCTTGGCGCAGCGCTCGGGCGTGATCGACATCCCGGCGCTCACCACGTCGAACCGGCCGGCCAGGAGCCCCGGGATGAGCGAGCCGAACTCGGTGAGCGTGGGCCGCAGTTCCCGTACCCCGAGCGCCGTGAACACCTCCCGGTGCAGCGTCGGCGCCTCGCCGGCGAGCCGGTCGCCGTCCTGGAAGCCGTACGGCGCCTCACCGGCGAAACCGACCCGGACGAAGCCCTGGTCGCGCAGCCTCGTCAGCAGCTCCGCGTCCGCCTTCGGCGCGCCCGTGCCCACCTCGGTGCGGCTGCACCCGGCGAGGAGGCCGGCCACCCCAATCGCGGGCGCCAGGGCGAGGAATCCCCGCCGGTCGAGGGGTGCGGGTCGGGACATGGCGGTCCTTCCGGTAGGGCGACGGGGGAGTGTGCGAGGGCGGGGGACGGTCAGCGGTCAGCCGAGCGGGGTGATGTCGCGCGAGGCGATGAAGGAGGGGCGGCGGACCGGCGCCGCGAACGGCAACTCGGGCGCGTTCTCCACGCTGTTGAACACCAGGAAGACGTTGCTGCGCGGGTACGGCGTGATGTTGTCGCCCGAGCCGTGCATCGCGTTGCAGTCGAACCAGGTCGCCGAGCCCGGCGCACCCGTGAAGTGGCGGATCCCGCACGCCTCGGCGAAGGTCGTCAGCGCCTCGTGGGACGGCGTGCCCGCGTCCTGCATCCGCAGCGACTTCTTGTAGTTGTCCTTCGGCGTCTCGCCGGCGCACCCGAGGAAGGTGCGGTGAGAGCCGGGCATGATCATCAGGCTGCCGTTGGTGGTGTGGTTCGCGGTGAGCGCGATCGACACCGACACGGTCCGCATCTGCGGCAGCCCGTCCTCGGCGTGCCAGGTCTCGAAGTCCGAGTGCCAGTAGAAGCCGCTGGCGCCGAAGCCGGGCTTGACGTTGACGCGCGACTGGTGGACGTACACCTCGGAGCCCAGGATCTGCCGGGCCCGCCCGACGATCCGCGGGTCGGCGGCGAGCCGGGCGAAGACCTCGCTGATCCGGTGCACCTCGAACACCGAGCGGATCTCCTGCGAGCGGGGCTCGACGACGGCGCGCTCGTCCGCGCGCACGGCCGGATCGCCGACCAGCCGGTCCAGCTCGGCCCGCAGCTCGACGAGCTCGTCCGGGGTGACCAGCTCGTCGACCGTGACGAAGCCGTCGCGCTCGAACTCCTCCAGTTCACGGGCCCAGAACGGGCCGGGCGTGCCGGGTTCGGACCACACCACGGGGTCCTTGCGGCCGATCAGCTGCTCCTCGGTGCCGCGGGTGGGGTAGAGGTCGACGGGACGGGTGGGTGCGGAGGTCATGACGGGTGGCGCCATCCTTTCTCGTACGGGGGTGCGGGCGGGGGAGGGGGGATCAGACCGGGTCCGGGTCCGCCTCGGGCTCGGTGAGGAGCGGGTAGACGCCGTTCTCGTCGTGGTCCTCGCGGCCGGTGACCGGCGGGTTGAAGACGCACAGACAGCGGAAGTCCTGCTTGACCTTGAGGGTGTGCCGCTCGTGCCCGTCGAGCAGGTACATCGTTCCGGGCACGATGGTGTGGGACCGGCCGGTCTCGTGGTCGGTGAGCTCGGCCTCGCCGGCGGTGCACACGACGGCCTCGACGTGGTTGGCGTACCACATCGACGTCTCGGTCCCGGCGTAGAGCACGGTCTCGTGCAGGGAGAAGCCGACCCGCTCGCGGGCGAGCACGATCCGCTTGCTCTCCCAGGTGCCGGAGGCGGCGCGGACATGGCGTTCGGTGTTCTCGATCTCGGCGAAGCTGCGGACGATCATGCGGTGGGCCTTTCGGTGGTACGGGGTGGGGCGGGCGATACGGATGCGGTGGCTGGTACGGGAGAGGCGTCGCCGGTCAGGCGGTCAGGCGGTCAGGCGCTCTGACGGCGAGGCGGTCGGCGGCGTGCCGGTCTGGCGGCGTGCCGGTCAGGCGGTGTGCCGTACGGAGCGGGCCAGGATGCGGAGCCCCTCGTCGAGCTCCTCGTCCGTCGCGGTGAGCGGCGGCAGCAGCTTGACCACCTCGTCGTACGGGCCGGAGGTCTCCAGGAGCAGCCCGAGCTCGAAGGCCCGGCCGCACACGGCCGCGGCCTGCTTCCCGTCGGCGAACTCCAGGC
This sequence comes from Streptomyces sp. NPDC051909, assembly GCF_040681095.1. NCBI lineage: Bacteria > Bacillati > Actinomycetota > Actinomycetes > Kitasatosporales > Streptomycetaceae > Streptomyces > Streptomyces sp. NPDC051909. The sequence goes on from NZ_JBFAYA010000012.1 coordinate 136,875, forward strand.
CCCAGACGAGCCCGCGGCCGCGGACCGCCACAGCCGAGCGCCCGTCCTCACCGACCAGGTCGCCGAGCGCGCTCTCGACGCGCGTGGCCCGGGCCAGGGTGCGGTCCCGGAGCGCGTCGTCGCGCCAGTAGGCGTCGAGCGCGGCGGTGGCGGTGACGAAGGCGGGGTTGTTGCCGCGGAAGGTGCCGTTGTGCTCGCCCGGCTGCCACTGGTCCAGCTCGGGCCGGAAGAGGCACAGCGCCATCGGCAGGCCGTAGCCGCTGATGGACTTGGAGAGCGTGACGATGTCGGGGGTGATGCCGGCCTCCTCGAAGGAGAAGAAGTCGCCGGTCCGGCCGCAGCCCATCTGCACGTCGTCGACGATCAGCAGCATGTCGTGCCGCCGGCACAGCTCCGCGAGGCCGCGCAGCCACTCGGCCCGGGCGACGTTGATGCCGCCCTCGCCCTGCACCGTCTCCACGATGACGGCCGCCGGGCGGTCGAGGCCGGAGCCGGGGTCGGTGAGCAGCCGCTCGAACCACAGGAAGTCCGGCATCCGGCCGTCCAGGTAGCGGTCGTACGGCATCCGCGTCACGTGGGGGAGCGGGACGCCCGCGCCGGCTCGCTTGGCGGCGTTGCCGGTCGCGGCGAGCGAGCCGAGCGACATGCCGTGGAAGGCGTTGGTGAAGGAGACGACCGTCTCCCGGCCGGTGACCTTGCGGGCCAGCTTCAGCGCCGCCTCCACGGCGTTGGTGCCGGTCGGGCCGGGGAACATCACCTTGTACGGCAGCGCACGGGGCTCCAGGACCACCGAGCGGAAGGTCTCCAGGAAGTCGCGTTTGGCGGTCGTCGACATGTCGAGGCCGTGGGTGACGCCGTCACCGGCCAGGTAGTCGAGCAGCGCCCGCTTGAGCACCGGGTTGTTGTGCCCGTAGTTGAGCGAGCCGGCGCCGGCGAAGAAGTCGAGGTAGGGCCGCCCGTGCTCGTCGTACAGCCGGCTCCCGCGGGCCTGCTCGAAGACCACCGGCCAGGCGCGGCAGTAGCTGCGCACCTCGGATTCGACGGTCTCGAAGACGGACGGGGCGATGTCGGTGAGGGTCACGGTTCTCCCGTATCTCGGTGTTTCGGGGGGTGGTCGGGCCGGTGCGGGCGCGGGGTCAGTGCGCCAGCGGGCCGATGCGGTACAGCAGCTCGGGCTCATGGCCCGGGGCGGTCGGGGCGGCCGGGTCGTGCGGGGTGACGGGGGCGGCAGGGTCGCCGGCGTCCGGGAAGGCGTCGGCGGGGAACAGGACCTCCCGGGTCAGGGCCGCCCCGTGGCGGCGTGCGAACGATCGGAACAGCCGGTCCGAGGCCACGTTCCCCGGAGTGACCGTGGCCTCCAGCCGGCTCGGCCCGCGCCCCTCGGCCGTCGGTCGCCCGGCCAGGGCGTCGAGCAGTGCTCCGGCTACCCCGGTTCCGCGATGCGAATCGTCCACGGCGACCTGCCAGACGAAGAGCGTCCCCGGCGCCTCGGGCCGCAGATAGCCGGTCACGAAGCCCACAGGCCGTTGCGATGCGTCACGGGCGACCGCCGACGTGGCCGCGAAGTCGCGGCACCACAGCAGGTAGCTGTAGGGCGAGTTGAGGTCCAGACCCGCCGCCCCGCGGGCGATCCGCCAGAGGTCCGCGCCGTCCGCCGGGCGGGCGGGTCCGATGTCGACGGCGGCCTTCGGAGAGGTCATGTGTGCTGCGGTCATGTGGGCCGAAGCTACCGAGCGGTGGGGCGAACGTCCTGGTGCGGCGGTCTTGCGGGCACCAGGCGAAGTGCGATAGTTGCGCAGGCGGATACCGCCGGGGAAGTCTGGCATTTCATGCCAGGTAAATCGGGAGATTCCGGGACGAACTGCCCGTTTGTCACGACTGGATAACGGCTTCCGGAGTCTTGACGCGGCCCTCAGACTTCCGTGAGAACCTACCCCGCTTCACGTTTGAAGTGGAGCGACGGGGTCAGGAGTACGGGTTCGCCGGGGACCGGCATCAGGGCCCGCACGGGGCCCGCGCGGGGCCCGCTCAGCGCCCGGCACCGAGTGCCGTCGCACGTGCCGTGTGCGCGTCGGCATTCCCTACGAGCCGGCCGGCGCGAGGCCCGGTGTCACCCCGGGGCCTGGTGTCACTCCTCCTCGACCAGGTGCATCGCGGCCTCCTCGGCGGAGGCCGCGCCGCCGTCGATGCCGACGTCCCGGGCGTATCCCTCCAGGGGTGAGAGGGCGCGCCCGTCGTCCAGGGCGACCAGACGGCCCGAGCGGCTGGTGCCGACCTCGCCGTCCAGGGGCTCGCCGTCGGTGTCCACGGTGTCCCCGACGCCGTCCCAGTCGGGGTTCCCCGCGTCGTCCGGCACCTCCTCGGCCAGCCGCTGTTCCAGGGACTCGCCGCGCAGCCGCTCGGCCGCCGTGACCCCGGTGTGCTCCACGGCCCACGGACGGTCCGGCGGCGCGTACCCCTCGTCGAGAGGACTGTCGAGAGGCCCGTCCAGCGTGTCCGAGGCGTCGAGCAGCCCCGCGTCGTCCTGGACCTCGCTGCCGTCGGGCTGGTACACCTCGTCGCCCCAGGCCACGTTCTGGGCCTCGTTCTCGCTCATGCGGACACTCCCGCCACTCGTCGATCTCCACGAGCTGTCTCCCATGCTCCGTGTCCGGCCCCCGGCCCGCCACCGCACACCGCCCGGGCGGTGGAAATGCGCCCGTCCGGGGGCCGGATCCGGCCGCCACGCGCGGTCTGAGGGGGTCCGGATGTGAACCTGCGGCGCGCACGGGGTAAAACCATGGCCAACACCCCTCTCACCTGAACGGAAACGCGCGCGTTGAGCATGCTCCCTGGATCACGTGTGCCAGGCCGGACCTGGACGATCCGCCTCACCGGTCACCCCGACCACTCGGCGACGGTCACCTGCACCACGCCGGGCTGCCGCATGCCGGCGCGGTCCAGGGACCTCGCGTCCCTGCGGACCTTCGCCGCCGAGCACGTCCGCGCCCACGCCCGCCTGGCCACCGTCCGCCCGAACGCCGCCTGTGCCTGCGGGGCGAGCGACTGCCGGCACCACACCGCCCGCACCACCTGCACGGGCCGGACACTCCTCGTCCTCATCCACAACCCGGTGATCGCCGAGGTCTGGACCCTCGCCGAGATCTGCCAGGCCTGCGCCCCGCTGATCTCCCACGCGTCCGTCCTCGCCGGCGCCGGCGGCGCCTCCACCGGCCGGGACTCGCTCGCCGCCCGCGCCGCCGCCGCCGCGACGGCGGCCACCGCGGGTTCCGCACCTGCGGCTCCGCCCGCGCCCGCCGCGCCCGGGGCCCCGGTCCCGCCCGCCGTGCCGATGATGTTCTCGTCCCCGGAGGCCGCCGGCGGTCCCGGGGCCCCCGTGCCCTCCCCGCACCGCAGGCGCTCCCGCGGCGGCGGTGGCGGCGGCGGACGCGGTGGCGGCGGCGGTGGCCAAGGAGGACGCGGCGGCCAGGGCGGCCAGGGCGGCGGGGGCGGGAACCGCCGCGCCCGCGGCCGCTCCTGAGCCCCGCGTACGGCCTCTCGCGCCACCCGGCCTCCGTCGTTCGACGGAGGCCGGTCTCGTCCACGAGGGCGAGGAGACCGGGGCCGCCCGCCGCCTACGCTGAGGACACCGCCACCCCCGCCCACGAGAGGCCGTCACGATGCACCGCGGAACCAAGAACCTCCTCGAAGGAGGCGTCACCTTCCTTGTCGGCCTGTGCCTCAAGCTGTTCACGGCCGGTGTCGAGATCCCCGTGTTCACCCTCACCAAGGTCGGCGTGGTGCTGATGGTCGTCGGCGGTGCGACGCTCGTCGCCGGCCTGCTGCGGACCGTGCTCGACGCCCGCGCCGGCCGCGCGGACGGCACCTCCTCCTGACACCCGGTGCACGGACTGACACCCGGTGCACGGACTGACACCCGGTGCACGGACGGCCATCGCCGCTTTCTAGGCTGGGCCCATGTCCGACGAGTCCCCGCTGCTCCGCAGCCTCCGCGCCGCCGTGGCCGCCGCCCCCGCAGACGTTCCGCTGCGGCTGCACTTCGCCGAACTGCTCCTCGCGGAGGGACACCACGACGAGGCCGTCGGCCAGGCGGCCGCCGCCCTCCAGCACGCCCCCGGCGACCCGGCCGCACGGGACCTGATGGCCCGTGCGATGGGCCTCCCGGCCCAGACCCCGCCGCCCCCGCCGACGCCTTCCACTCCGGCCGCCACGCCCGCCGACGCCATGCCCGCCGACGCCACGCCCGCCGACGTCCCGGCCGATCCGCCCGCCTTCGACTGGGCCGCCGCCGAGCAGGAGGTCGCGGACCTCGTCGGCCCCCGCTTCACCGACGGCGGCGACGGCGCCGGGGACGGCGTCGCGGGCCTGGAGGCACCGCTGACCTCCACGGGCTTCGGCGACCCCGGCGACGCCGACGCCTGGGACGTCGACGCGCCCGGAGCCGTACGCCTCGCCGACGTCGGCGGCATGCGGGAGGTCAAGGAGCGCCTGGAGGCCGCCTTCCTGGCGCCTATGCGCAATCCCGAACTCCGCCGCCTCTACGGCAAGTCGCTGCGCGGCGGACTGCTCCTCTACGGCCCGCCCGGCTGCGGCAAGACGTTCATCGCGCGGGCCGTCGCGGGCGAACTCGGCGCGTCCTTCCTGTCGGTGTCGCTCGCGGACATCCTCGACATGTACATCGGGACCTCGGAGCGCAACGTCCACGACATCTTCGAGACCGCCCGCCGCCAGGCCCCCTGCGTCGTCTTCCTCGACGAGCTCGACGCGCTGGGCGCCAAGCGCTCCCGGATGCACCACAGCGGACTGCGCAATGTCGTCAACCAGCTCCTCACCGAGCTCGACGGCGTCGACGGCGACCGCAACGAGGGCGTGTTCGTGCTCGCCGCCACCAACGTCCCCTGGGACGTGGACCTCGCCCTCCGCCGGCCCGGCCGCCTCGACCGCACCCTGCTCGTCCTGCCGCCCGACGCCCCGGCCCGCGAGGCGATCCTCCGCTACCACCTGCGCGAACGGCCCATCGAGTCCGTCGACCTCGGCAGGATCGCCAAGGCGACCGAGGACTTCTCCGGCGCCGACCTCGCCCACGTCTGCGAGTCCGCCGCCGAGGCCGCGCTCCTGGACTCCGCCCGTACCGGCACCATCCGCATGATCAGCACCAGGGACCTGCTCCAGGCGGCCAAGCAGATCAAGCCGTCCAGCGAGTCCTGGTTCGCCTCCGCCCGCAACGTGGCCATGTTCGCCAACGACGGCGGCATGTACGACGACCTGCTCGCCCACCTGAAGAAGAAGCGCAAGCTGTGACGGCCACCGACCCGACGGGCCGGGACCTGCGCCAGGCCGACGCGCTCTACGACCTCGGGCGCTACGAGCAGGCCGCCGAGGCCGCCGCCCGCCACCTCGCCGCGCACCCCGACGACGCGACCGCGCTCGTGCTGCTCGCCCGCTGCCGGCACCGGCTCGGCGACGAGGCCGAGGCGCTCGACCTCGCCGAACGGGCCCTGCGCGCCGAACCCGACTCCGTCGGCGGCTGGCTGATGCGCACGCACGTCCTGCTCTCCACCCGGCGGTACGAGCAGGCGGAGGAGTCCGCCCGGCGTGCCGTGGCCCTCGCGCCGCACCTCTGGGCCACCCACTACACCCTCGGCACGGTCCTCGACCGCTCCGTGCACCTCGAACGCAAGCGGGCCGCGTACGAGGCCGCACGCACCGCCGTCTCCCTCGCCCCCGAGGAGAGCGACGCCCACTTCCTCGTCGGCCTCACCGCGCAGCGCCTCGGTAACCACGAGGTCGCCGAGCGGGCCTACGAGACCGCCCTGCGGCTCGACCCCGAGAGCAGCGAGGCGCACAACAACCTCTCGCTGCTCCATCTGCGCCGCCGCTGGTGGCGGCCCGGCTCCTGGACGAAGGCCGCCGAGGGCTTCGTCCAGTCCGCCGCCCTCGATCTCGACGACCGGCAGGCCCGCTACAACCTGGAGACCATGGCCTGGGGCACGGTCGCCGGCTCCCGCTGGGTGGCCCTCGCCGGATTCGTCGCCGCCTCCATGGCCTCCGTACACCTGCGCTCCGGTGCCGAGGGGAGCGACGCGATCATCGGCGTGCTGCTCGCCGCCACCGTGATGATCGGCGGCTGGGGCGGCTGGTTCCTCTGGCTGACCCGCCGGGTCCCGCCCCGGCTGCGCCGACCGCTGCTCCTCGTCTCGCGCGGCTGCAAACCGGTCGTCGCCATGGCCGTGGCGGTGGCCCTGATGGCCCTCCACTCGGCGCTCACGCTGGTGCTGTGGCGGGTCTCCGCGTTCGGCTCGCTGGCCTTCCCGCTGTTCTGGGGCGCGATCATCACCTACTGGGTCAGCCGGGCCCGCCTCCAGCGCCGCGCCCCCAAGAACTGAGCCCCCCTTCCGACTCGGACCCCGCTCCCGCCGCCGCGAAAAACCGCTGTCGCGGCCGGACTTCGGCTGCCTAGACTCCACCGCGTACCGGCGGACACCCCCTCGGTCACGAAACGAAGGGAGACACCCATGCGCGCCACGGCCATCACCACCGCCACCGTCCGTGCCCAGGTCGTCTCCCGTGCCCGGTACGACGTGATCCTGGCCTCTTCGTCGCCCCGGTGCCGGCTGCGCGGCCGCCACCGCTGACCCGCGACGAACCGAACAGGCCCGCCCGCAGCCCCCGGCTGTCACCGCCCCTGTCCCCGTGCTCCCGCACGCCCCACCCGTCACGGGAATCGCGCTGCACTGCATCTCCACCGCATCGCACGCGAAGGACACGTCACCATGCGTACCCGCATCCGCAACCTCGGCATCCTGGCCCACGTCGACGCCGGCAAGACCACCCTCACCGAGCGGTTCCTCTACCTCACCGGCGCCACCCACAAGCGCGGCGAGGTCCACGACGGCACCACCGTCACGGACTTCGACCCGCAGGAACGCGACCGCGGCATCACCATCTTCGCCGCGGCCGTCAGCTGCGACTGGGCCGATCACCGCCTCAACCTGATCGACACCCCCGGGCACGTCGACTTCGCCGACGAGGTCGAACGCGCGCTGCGCGTCCTCGACGGCGCCGTCGCCGTCTTCGACGCAGTCGCCGGAGTCGAGCCGCAGAGCGAGTCCGTGTGGCGCCAGGCCGACCGGCACGGCGTCCCGCGCCTCGCCTTCGTCAACAAGCTCGACCGGGCCGGCGCCGACCTCGACACCGCCGTCGCCTCCATCCGCGACCGGCTCGGCACCGTACCGCTCCCCGTCCAACTGCCCATCGGCCGCGAGGACGCCTTCACCGGCGTCGTCGACCTCGTGCACCTGCGCGCCCACCAGTGGCGGGCCGGTTCCGACACGTACGAGACCGGACCCGTACCCGAGGCGCTGGCCGAGGAAGCGGTACGGCGACGACACCGGCTCGCCGAGACCGTCGCCGAGCTGCACCCCGGAGCCCTGGAGGAGTACTGCGCCCACGGCACCCTGAGCCCGGACACCCTGACCGCCGCACTGCGCGACCTCACCCTCACCGGCGAGGCCGTGGTGGTGCTGTGCGGCTCCGCCTACCGCAACCGAGGAGTCGAACCGCTGCTCGACGCCGTCGTCGCCTATCTGCCCGCCCCCGCCGACCTCCCGCCGGTACGGGGCGAGCAGCCCGCCGACCCCACGGCGCCGCTCACCGGCCTCGTCTTCAAGGTCACCACCACACCCATCGGCCGCATGACCTACCTCCGCGTCTACGCGGGCACCCTGCGAAAGGGGGACACCGTGCTCGACAGCACCACCGGCCGCACCGAACGCATCGCCCGCATTCTCCGGGTCCAGGCCGACCGCACCACCGAGACCGACCAGGCCGCGGCCGGCGACATCGTCGCCGTCGTCGGGCCCAAGGCGGCACGCACCGGTGCCACCCTGTGCGCCACCGACGCGCCCGCCGTCCGCCTCGAACCGCCGGTCTCCGCAGACCCGGTGGTGTCCGTCGCCGTCGAGGCCCGGCAGAGCCGCGACACCGAACGACTCGCGGTCGCCCTCGCCCGGCTCGCCGAGGAGGACCCCTCGCTCGCCGTGCGGACCGACCCGGAGTCCGGCCAGACCGTGCTGTCCGGTCTGGGTGAACTCCACCTGGAGGTCGCGGTGGAGAAGCTCCGCCGCGCCCACGGCCTCGACGTCACCGTGGGCCGTCCCAAGGTCGCGTACCGGGAGACCCCGGCCGGAACCGTCACCGGCCTCACCTACCGGCACGTCAAACAGGACGGCGGGGCGGGCCAGTTCGCCGTCGTGGTCCTCGACGTCGCCCCGCTGGGCGAGGCGGACGAGGGTGAGGACACCTCCGGCCAGGACCTGGTGTTCCGGTCCGCGGTGACGGGCGGCCGGGTCCCGCAGGAGTTCGTCCGCGCGGTCGAGGCCGGCTGCCGGGACGCCCTGGCCGACGGCCCGCTCGGCGGCCATCCGGTCACCGGCGTCCGGGTCACCCTCACCGACGGGGCCACCCATGTGAAGGACTCCTCCGAGCTCGCCTTCCGCACCGCCGGACGGCTCGCGCTCCGCGAGGCCCTGCGCACGGGCGGCACGACCCTGCTCGAACCGGTCGTCGAGGTCACCGTCACCGCACCCGACAGCGCCGTCGGCACGGTGCTCGGCGACCTGACCGCCCGGCGCGGCCGGATCACCGACTCCACCACCCACGCGGACACGGCGGTCCTCACCGCGACCGTCCCGCTCGCCGCCCTCTTCGGCTACGCGACCCATCTGCGCAGCCGTACCCAGGGCCGGGCCGGCTTCACCACCCGCCCGGCGGGCTACGCCCCGGCGGGCTACGCCCCGGCGGGCTGAGCCGACGAAGGCCGGGGCCCGGCGCACACCCGCGCCGGGCCCCGGCCCGATGGCACTCCCCGCGTCACTCCCCGCGTCGTTCTCCGCGTCACTCCGCGTGCTCCTCCGCCGGAGCTCCGCCGAACCCGATCTCGTTCCCGTCCGGGTCACGGAACGTGGCCTTGCGCACCCCGTTCCCGTACGTCTCGCGCTGCACCGGGCGCAGCCCACGGGCGGCGATGTCGTCGATCACCGTGTCGAAGTCGTCGACGAACAGGGTGTGCATCGCGTGCCCGGCGTGCCCGGGACGGTGCTCGATGTAGAGCGAGCGGTGCTCCGCCAGCTCCCACACCGCCTCGATGTCGTTCGGCAGGAACGTGGGCGGCGCACCGAGCAGGCGCTCGTACCAGGCGAGCGCCGCCGCGTAGTCGCTGACGGCGATTCCGGCGAAGAGAGCCACGGTCATGTCACCGAGCCTAGGCGGTGTGCGGGTGATCAGCCCGGGGGAGGAAGGCCGGGCGCAGCGACGGGTCCACCGGGTCGTAGTAGCGGTGGAAGACCGGGGTGGCCGAGCCGGAGACAGGAGGAACGATCCAGCTCCAGTCGGCCGGGGTCGGCCGGCCGTGCCGGCTCTCCTGCGCGATGTGCCGCAGGAACCGCGCGGACTCGGTGTGGTGGTCCGCCATCGTCACGCCCGCCTCTTCGAAGGAGTGCAGCACCGCCACGTTCAGCTCGACCAGCGCCCGGTCCCGCCACAGCGTGCGCTCGCTCGACCGGTCGAGGCCCAGACCGTCGGCCACCCGGCGCAGCAGGTCGTACCGCTCGCCGTCCGCCAGGTTCCGGGCGCCTATCTCCGTGCCCATGTACCAGCCGTTGAACGGTGCCGCCGGATACCGGATCCCGCCGATCTCCAGGACCATGTCGCTGATCGCCGGCACCGTGTACCAGCGCAGTGCGAGCTCGGCGAAGAACGGGTGGTCCGGATGGCGCAGCGGCACCTCCGTCACCGTGCCGTCCGGCAGCTCGAACCACTCGGGCCGCGAGCCGGGCCGCTCCCGCACCATCAGCGGCAGCACCTGGAACCTCTCCTCGTCCCGCTTCCAGCCCAGCGCCCGCGCCTCGTCCGTGAGCGCGGCGCCGCGCGGGTCGCCGACCCAGGACCCGCCGGACGGGCGGTGCCCCGCGTAGCGCACCAGCTGGTCGTTGACGATCCGCGGCGCGGGCCGCCCCGGCCGGTCCGGCGCGAACACGGAGATCACCGGGCGGATCCGGCCCCCGTTCGCGGCGAGCCGCAGATGCTCGAAGCACTCCTCGGCGATCTCGTCGGGGGCCGTCACCTCCCGCAGATCGCGCACCACCAGGCTCCGCCAGTACAGGCGCCCGATACAGCGCGCCGCGTTCCGCCAGGCGACCTTCGCGCCGAAGGCCAGCTCGGCCGGGGAGTGGACGTAGGTCCCGGTCCGCTCGATCTCGGCCAGTACCTCGCGTACGCGCGACTCCGCGTCACCGGCGTGCGGCTGCTCCTCGTGGAACTGGCGGATGAACCGTTCCGCCTCCTGCGCGAGCGGCGCGGGCGCGGGCGCGGGCGGTGGCTGACGGACCGCCTCGTGCGGATACGGACACGTGGACGTGGGGGGCACGGCGGGGGCAGCGGGGGCGGATTTGCGGCGACGACTCAGACTGAAGACCAAGGTGTTCCCTCCCTGGCCCCATGACTACCGTACGCATGCGCACAGATGTGGAGAGTAGTCGAAAACGCGGCTGACGCGGCCTCTGCGCTGATATGGTGCCCGGCCCCCGCCGCAGCGCCGCCGTTGCCCCACGTGGCCCCCGTGGCCGTGCGCGGCCCGTGCCGCCGCGCCAGGATCGAGGGGATCCGGCAACCCAGACCCGGCACCCAGGGACACGGAGGCGGCGGCCATGAGCGCAGGTTGGGAACCCCGTCCCACGGCGGACACCGACGAGGGCGAGTTCCGCCCGCCACTCGACGTGCCCGCGCCGGGGCGGCAGCGCCGCTGGACGGTGTTCCTGCGCTGGCTGCTGCTCATCCCGCAGTTCGTGGTGGTCATCGTGCTGTCCATCGCCGCGTTCTTCGTGACGATCGTCGGCTGGTTCGCCGCCCTCGTCCTCGGCCGGCTGCCCGATCCGATCCACTCCTTCCTCGGCGACGTCCTCGCCTACCAGACCCGGGTGACGGCCAGTTCGACGCTGCTCGTCGACCGCTACCCGCCGTTCGCCTTCGACGTCCCCGACTACCCCGTACGAATCGAACTGCGCCAGACCCCGCTCAACCGGCTCGCCGTGCTCTTCCGCATCATCCTGATGATCCCGGCGGCCATCGTCAGCGGCCTCGCCCAGTCCGGCTGGTTCGCCATCGGCTGGGTGTTCTGGATCATCACCGTCGTCCTGGGCCGACTGCCCGAGCCCGTGTTCGCCGCGACGGCGGCAGTCGTCCGCTACCGCATGCGGTTCAGCGCGTACGCGATGATGCTGACCCCCGTGTACCCCAAGGGCGTCTTCGGCGACGAGCCCGCGCCCGCCGCCCAGCAGCCCGTCTCGGCCACCCGCCCACTGGTCCTCGGCACCCCCGCCAAGGTCCTGGTCTGGGTGTTCCTGATCCTCGGCCTCGCGAGCCAGATCACCAACGGCACGGTCACCAGCGGCGACGACGACTACTACGACGACCGCCCGGCGGGGCCGGTGCGGGTCGCGTCCTAGGCCACGGCACGGGCCTTCCCCCGGAGCGCGGGGAGGGGGAAAGGCGGGGGCCGCCACGGTGCGTCCCGCAGGGCCCGGCGGAGCACCCGGGTTACGGTCGGCGCCATGCGTGAAGACGGCGGTGCGGACCTGTCGGCACGGCGGGGCTGGCTGCCGTGCCTGCTCGCCGGAGCGGTGTTCGTCGTCTGCATGGCCGGCACCACCCTGCCGACCCCGCTCTACCCGCTCTACCAGCAGGAGTTCGGTTTCTCCGAGCTCACCGTGACCGTCGTCTACGCCGTGTACGCGTTCGGCGTCATCGGTGTCCTGCTGCTCGCCGGCAACGCCTCCGACACCGTCGGACGGCGCCCCGCCCTGCTCTGGGGTCTCGGCTGCGCCGCCGCCAGTGCCGGCTGCTTCCTGGCCGCCGACGGGCTTCCCTGGCTCTACGCGGGCCGCCTGTTCTCCGGTCTGTCGGCCGGTCTCTTCACCGGCGCCGCCACCGCCTACGTCCTGGAACTCGCCCCGCCCGGCGGCGCCTCCCGCGCCACCTTCGTCGCCACCGCCGCCAATATGGGCGGCCTCGGCTGCGGCCCCCTCCTCTCGGGCCTCCTCGCCGAATACGCCCCCGACCCCCTCACGCTGCCCTTCGTCGTCCACCTCGTCCTGGTGGCCGTCTCCGTGCTGGTCCTGCTCCGCCTGCCCGAGACCGTCACCGAACGGCGCCCGCTGTCCGCCGTGCGTCCCCAGCGGCCCGCCCTGCCCCCGCAGGTCCGGGCGGTGTTCGTGCCGTCCGCCGTCGCCGCCTTCGTCGGCTTCGCGCTCTTCGGTGTGTTCACCTCGGTGAGCCCGGCCTTCCTCGCCCGCTACCTCCACGTGGACAACCACGCCGTCAGCGGTCTCGTCGTCGCCCTCGCCTTCTTCGCCTCCACCGCCGGACAGCTCGCCGTCAGTCGCGTCGGCGTCGCCCGCTCCCTGCCGGTCGGCTGCGCCGTCCTCTTCGCCGGCCTGCTCCTCCTGGCCGGTGCCCTCTACACCGACACCCTCGCCCTCGTCGTCCTGTCCGCCCTGGTCGGCGGCACCGGCCAGGGCCTCGCCTTCCGTGCCGCGATGTCCGCCGTCGCCCAGGCCGCCCCGGCGGACCGCCGCGCGGCCGTCATCTCCACCCTCTTCGTCGTCGCCTACGCGGGCATCTCCGTCCCGGTCATCGGCGTCGGGCTCCTCGCCGACCCCCTCGGCCTCGAAGGCGCCGGCCTGGTCTTCATCGCCTGCATGCTGGTGCTGATCGTCCTGGCGGCGGGCTATCTGCTGCGGCGGCCGGTGCGGGTGGAATCGAGACGGTGACGTAAGGGCGGCGGGCAGGGGGCCCGGGAGGCGCCAGGGCCGGCGGACATGCGCCGGATGCCCGCATGACAGGCGGCCGCGGCCCGGCCCCGCCGCGCCCCATCGACCCATGGCCACGGAACCCGCAGCCGTCGCCGGTGCGGGGAGGCTCGGCGGACGCCGAGCGACTCGGCCACCCCTGGCCAGCCGACGCCGGCCGCGGTGACGGAAGCCCAGGGACACGGGGCGGCCTCCGGCGCCCGCGCGTCAGGGTCGCCCGGGCACGTCGACCGGCCGCAGCACTGTCAGTGCGCCCTCGCGGCGCGCCACCAACGCGAACCCGAACCGGTCCGCCTCCAGGCAGAGCGCGAAATCGTCCGGGTGTACGCCGCGATAGCCCCGGCGCAGCCCCTCGGCCAGATCGGCCGCCGCGCGTGAGTCCCGCGCCCGCCGTACGTACGGAGCCACGTCTGCCCGGGCGTCGCCTGCGTCGAGCAGCCGCGCGATGTACTCGCACAGGCCAGGTCCTCCGCGGCGCGCCCACCCTCGCCGGTGACGACAAACGTCACCGGCCCGTCGACGCTCCTGTTCCGCAGGAACGCGGCCGTCGCACCCGCCACCACGAAGCCCGCGCAGAGCACGAGTTCGGCGTCGGCGACGGCCAGCGCGCCCACGGTCCCCGCCGTCGTCGTCTGCACGACCGCACGACCGCACGACCCGCCGGCTCGGCGGCGCGGATCAGGCCGGGCGAGTTCACGGCGTCGAAACCCTCGGCCGGCGCCCCGTCCTTCAGGGCCAGCCAGCCCGGGTGGGCGGCCTGAGGGCGAGGGCCTCGTCCTCCGAGGCTGCCAGGACGATCCGTTCCGGGCCGCGCGCGAAGGCCCACGCGGCCACGGTGAAGGCGCGCAGGACGTCGACGACGACGGCGACACGGGGCGGGTGGCCGGTCAGCTCGGGGATACCGAGGAAGCGGTGGCCGCGGCCCGCCGCAGGCGCACCCTCAGTCGCTGCCACCACCGTCGCCCCCGCCGTTCCCGAGGAACTGCTGCTCCGACGAGCGGCCCTTGCGGCTCGACCGCTGCGCACCACGGACGAGCTCACCGGCCGCGAGCGTCACGGCCGCCACGCCCCGCACCCAGCGCGGACCGCCGCGCGCCGCCCAGACGACACAGCCGCAGCCCACGGCGGCCAGCACGAGCACACCGCTCAGGACGAGCAGGATCATGCGCGTTCCCCCTTGTTTCGTTTCCCGGTGCCCGGTGCCCGGTGCCCCGGTCCCTGGTGTCCCGGGAACTCCCGGCGCTCCGGGATCTTGCGTGGTCGGCGCCATTCTTCCAGCCCGCGGGCCCGCGCTGGCAGCCGTACGCCACCCAGTGGCACGCTGAGAGGAGGAAGAAGAGGGTTCCGCACCCCGACGACACGCGGGAGGACCCGATGGGCCGAGACGTCCCGGCGCAGACGTTCACCCGTGACGACCGCCGCCGGTTCCGTGACCGCACGCACACCTGCCTCGACGTGCTCGCCCGTCTGCTGCGCGAGTCACGCTTCGACGTCGAGCGGCCGCAGGTCGGTCTGGAGATCGAACTCAACCTCGTCGACGACACCGCCCGCCCCGCCATGCGGAGCAGCGAGGCCCTCGAAGCCATCGCGGACCCCGCCTGGTCCAGCGAGCTCGGCCGCTTCAACCTGGAGATCAACCTCGCGCCCCGGCGCCTCGCCGAGGGCGGTGGCCCCGACGCCTGGGAGAGCGAGATCCGCGCGGCCCTCGACCACGCGGAGGAGCGCGCCTCCGCGGTCGGCGCCCACCTCGTCATGATCGGCACCCTCCCCACCCTGGACCGCGCCGACGTCGACCACCACGCCCTCTCCGAGAACCCCCGCTACCACCTCCTCAACGAGCAGGTCTTCGCCGCACGCGGCGAGGACCTCCTCATCGAGATCGACGGTGTCGAACGGCTCCGCACCTACGCCGACACCATCACCCCCGAGGCCGCCTGCACCAGCACCCAGTTCCACCTTCAGGTCGCCCCCGAGGAGTTCGCCGACCACTGGAACGCCGCCCAGGCCATCGCCGGCGTCCAGATCGCCCTCGCCGCCAACTCCCCCTTCCTCTTCGGCCGGGAACTGTGGAGCGAGACCCGTATCCCCCTCTTCGAGCAGGCCACCGACACCCGCCCCGACGAGATCAGGATCCAGGGCGTGCGCCCCCGCGTCTGGTTCGGCGAACGCTGGATCACCAGCGTCTTCGACCTCTTCGAGGAGAACACCCGCTACTTCCCGGCCCTGCTGCCGCTCGTCGACGACGAGGACCCCGAAGCCACCCTCGACCGCGGCGAGATCCCCCACCTCGCCGAACTCACCCTCCACAACGGCACCGTCTACCGCTGGAACCGGCCCGTCTACGCCGTCGTCGACGGCGTCCCGCACCTCCGCGTCGAGAACCGCGTCCTGCCCGCCGGCCCCACCGTCGCCGACGTCATGTCCAACGGCGCCTTCTACTACGGGCTCCTCCGCGCCCTCGTCGACGAGGACCGCCCCGTCTGGACCCGGATGTCCTTCTCCGCCGCCGAGGACAACCTCCACACCGCCGCCCGCCGCGGCATCGACGCCGAACTCTTCTGGCCCGGCATGGGCCAGATCCCCGTCACCGAACTCGTCCTGCGCCGCCTGCTCCCGCTCGCCCACCGCGGCCTGGAACGCCTCGGCCTCGGCACCGAGTGGCGCGAACCCCTCCTCGGGGTCGTCGAGCAGCGCTGCGTCAGCGCCCGCAACGGTGCCGTGTGGCAGTCCGAGACCTTCCACCACCTCCACGACGTCACCCACCTGCCCCGCCCCGAGGCGCTGCGCCGGATGACCCGTCAGTACATCGAGTACATGCACCTCAACGCCCCCGCGCACACCTGGCCGGTGGACTGACCGGGCGGCCGCCGGAGGGGTTGTCAGTGCCGGATGCCAGAGTGTGGGTACGAGGCCGGACCGCGGCCGTGGACGGGAGGGAGCGGGAAGCGTGGGGGACTACTTCGAGCGGATCGTCGACATCGACGCGACGGCGGAGGAAGCCGGGCCGCTTGCGGACCGGGTCGTCGACTGGCTCGTCGCCGAGGGTGTCATCACCCGCGCACCGGACAGCACAGGCATGTACAGCCGGTACGCGGACGAAGGCTACGCCCCCGGCCCCCAGTGGACCCGCGCCATACAGGCGGACCTCGGCAGGCCCCCGGGCGCGCTCGCCGTCATCACCGGCCGCCACCACTTCGTCGGCGGCCAGGGCGAGGACGACGCCGAATACGCCGTCTGCCCGCGCTGCGCCACCCGCACCACCTTCATCGACTACCCGAACTCCATCGAGGCCGACGAGCCGGCCTGGGCCCCCTTCCGCTCCGCCGTCGAAGCCTGGGAGACCACCGGTACGGGCGAGGCCACCTGCCCTGCCTGTGCCACGCCCTCGCCGATCACCGACTGGGAGTGGGGCGACCCCTACGTCCTGGGCACGGTCTGCTTCGAGTTCTGGGGCTGGCCCCCGCTGTCCGACGCCTTCGTCGTGGACCTCACGGCCCGCCTCGGCCACCGTACGGCGCAGCACATGGGCAAGTTCTGATCAGCCGAAGTCCGGGATCGAGCTTGGCTACGGCTACGGATACGGCTACGGCCCGGCGACGAGGAAGATGATCTCGACGCGGCCCGGCTCGTCGCCGACGGGGTCGTGGACGCGGTAGAGGAGCGTGATGGTGAGACCGTTGTCGCCGGCCGGCAGGGTGGCGACGCGGCGCAACTCCGCGCCCCGCACCGGTTGGGGCCGGGACTCGGGCGGGCGGGGGTCCTCGGCGAGCGCGGCCAGGGCGTCGTGGAGGGCGCGACGGCCGCCGGGGGAGAGATGGGCGATCTCGTTGTAGAGCCGGCGGGGGATCTCGACCATCCAGTGGGTCACGAGGCGAGGCCGCCCTTGTCGAGTTCGGCGAACAGGTCCTCCACGGTGATCAGTTCCGTCTCGCCGGCCAGCGAGGCGCGTATCGCCTCCCGCACCTCCGGGCGGGTCCGGATCGCCACGAGCTGCCGGGCCTGCGTGATGACCGCACGGTGCCCGGACCCGAACCGGGCGGCCTCCAGGCGCGCGTCGAAGGCGGTCAGCTCGGCGGGATCGATGTCCGCGAGCGCGGCGCGCAGCTCGGCGAGCGTCTGCGGACCCTCGTGGTCCTCGAGCCGGTACGGGCTGGCGTAGACGGCGCCGGCTGCGGCTGCGGAAGCGGTGTCGCGGGGCAGAGGACTCATGCGCGTGCCTCCTCGTCTCGTACGGCTCCCACGGTACTGCGGGACCGGCCCCCGGCGGGAGGTGCCGGACACCGGGAATACGGCGGGGTACGGGCGTTCGGCGGGCCTAGGACGACCGCTGAGCGGCTCCCAGGGGCCGGCCCGTCGGCAGCGGCGCATGGCCCACCGGCTTCACGGCGGCGGTCACGCGCCGGTGACAGCCTGCCACCTCTCGTCGAGTGAACCCTCACCCTCCGGTCAAGGGTGAGGGCCGACCCTCCGTTCCCGGCTGGATCTCCGTCTCCGGCTCGATCTCCGGCTTCGGGAGGCGGATCGGGCCGAAGGCGATCTCCCTCCAGAGCGCCCGGCGGCCCGATGCCGTGACGTCGTCCGTCACATGGTCCCCAGGCACGGCCCAGTGGTGCACCGGAGCGGCGTCCGGGGTGAGCGCGGGCCAGCCGGGCGCGCCGGTCGCCGCGAAGTCGGCCCAGGCGCGCACCATGCGCGCGGAGAGGGCGCGGTCGTCCGCGTCCGGGGCGCCGCCGAGGAGGAAGTCGGCCCCCTCCGCGTCGAGGTTGCCGAAGGCGAAGGGCACGTCGGCGGTGTGCCAGGGCCGGGCCCGGCCGTCCGGGACGGGGCGCGTACGGGCGAAGCGGGACAGATGGGCGCGGCCGCCGGCTCGGGCGTGCCGCTCGGCGAGCCGACTGCTGTATTCGCCGAACTGCGCGTCGCCGAACAGCGCCAGGTAGCGGTCCCGTACCGGCGCCTGGGGCATCTGCTCCCGGTACGCGGCCGGCAGGGCGGCGGGCAGCGGGAAGGCCCGTGCGAAGGCGTCGAGTTCGGCCTCGGAGGCGACGTCCGAGATCGCCCCCACCCGGTGCAGGAACCAGCACTCCTCCAGGGCGTGGCACACCAGCAGGTCCACGTCCCGCGCGGCACCGGCCGCCAGCGCGTCCAGCGGGTTCGCCGCCAGCACCGTGCCGTCGATCACGGGCTGGAACACCACCGGGTTATACGCCTGCACCGCCGCCACCGGACCGCCCTCCCGGCAGCGCGCCGCGATCCGGTCGGCCGCGGCCACAAGACGCTCCGGCCGGGCGGACAGCAGCCCGTCGGCCGTCGCCGCGACACCGGCCTCCGCCGCTACGGCCGAGCCGACCGCCGCTGCCACCTCGGGCGCGAAGAAGGCGCTGGGCACGCTGTGGGCGATCACCCGGTGGAACAACCCGCGCGCCTCCTCCATCGCCATCAGGCACACGGCCGCCCCCGCGCCCGAGGACTGCCCTGCGACCGTGACCCGCCCGGGATCGCCGCCGAACGCGGCGATCTCGTCCCGGACCCAGCGCAACGCCGCCGCGAGGTCGAGCAGCCCCCGGTTGTCGGGAAAGCCGGGCACATGGCCGAAACCCTCGAAACCGATCCGGTGGCCGACACTCACCACGACCACCCCGGCACGGGACAGCGCGGCGCCGTCGAAGTCGGGCTGGGCAGGCGAACCGAAGGTGTACGCACCGCCGTGGATCCACACCAGCACCGGCAGCGGCCCGGCACCGGCCCCTGGCCGCACCCATACGTTGAGCGTGAGGACGTCCTCGTCCCCGGGCTTCCACACCGGCGCGCCCGGCAGCCGCGCCGACTGCGGCGCGATCGGTCCGAAGGCCGTGCAGTCACGCGTCCCGCTCCACCCGGCCGCCGGACGCGGCGGCCGGAACCGGCCCTCACCGAACGGCGGCGCGCCGTACGGGACGCCGAGCACGGCCACGACCCCGTCGTCCGCCCGCCGGCCCCGCACCCGGCCCTTCGACGTACGGAACTCGATCCCCGCCGCTGACGTGTCGCCCATGCGCCACCCGCCTCCCCGTTCCACGGCGTACCGTCCCTCGGAGCGCCGAAGATCCTTTGTACCGGACCGGGCGAACACGCCGCCCGCCCTCAGGAAGGGACCGCCGATGAGGTCAGACCCCACGACCGCGCACTCCGACACCTCTGCGGCCCAAGGCAGTTGGGCCGCGGAGCGGCACCTCGGCCGCTACCGGGTGCTCGCCCTCCTCGACGCCCACGGCACCTTTCCCGACCAGACCTCCGCCGCCTTCCCGGACGCCACGCCGGAGGCCTGGGACCGGGCCCGGCGGCTCGACCCGGCCGCGTTCGGCCCCGACGACGGCTGGGAGCTGGACTTCCGCTGCCATCTGATACAGGGCCCCGGCGACCGGATCACCCTCGTCGACACCGGCATCGGCCCGGCCGGCAGCCCGGCGTCCGACTGGGCCCCCGTCCCGGGCCGCCTCCCGCACGCCCTGGCCGCCGCCGGCATCCGCCCGAGCGACGTGGACACCGTCGTCCTCACCCACCTCCACGACGACCACTACGGCTGGTCCGTCACCACCGACGGCATCCCCGTCTTCCCCGAGGCCCGCTACGTCGTCCAGCGCGCCGAGACCGCCGCGCTCGACGCCGAACACACCGCCCGGCGCCATGTCGTCGAACCCCTGCGGCGCACCGGACAGCTCCACGAGGTCGACGGGCGCAGCCCATTGCCGTACGCCCCCGCAGGCGGCCTCACCCTCCTCGCCACCCCCGGCCACACCCCGGGCCACCAGTCCCTCCTCGTCGAGGACGCCGGACAGCGCCTCCTGGTCACCGGCGACGTCCTCGTCCACGCCGTCCAGCTCGCCGATCCCTCCGTCCGCTACGTGTACGAGGCGGACCCGGCCCTCGCCCGCCGTACCCGCGAGGACCTCCTCGCCGACGCCGCCCGCTCCGGCACCCTCCTGGCCACCCCGCACCTCAACCGCCCGTTCGTCCCGCTGCCCGAGCACCCGTGAACGGGGCGGCCCCGCCCTTCTTCCAGGATCACGCCAGGCGCCACGACCGCCGTGCACTGCGCACCGGGTGACGGCAGGTCAGCGCCCCTGCGGCCAGGGGCGTTGTCAGTGGTGGCCGATAGCGTCGGGGGTGTTGGAAGAGACCGTTCCTGACAGGGGGCATCGATGACCATGGGCTGCGCGGACACCACGCTGCGGGTGGTTCTGACGGACGTCAACGCGGGTGTGGTGGAGGCCTGGCGGGCGGCGTTCGCCGACACTCCCGGGATCGAGATCCGGCGGGGCTCGATCCTCGACGAGGACGTGGACGCGTGGGTCACGCCGACGAACGCGGCGGGGCGGATGGACGGCGGCGTCGACGCCGTGATCAAGCGGCACCTCGGGGCGGGCATCCAGCTGCGGGTGCAGCGGGCGATCCGCGACCGGTTCGCCGGCAGGATGCCCGTCGGCAGCGCCGTGTGCGTGCCGTCCGGGGCGCGCGTGCCGCGCTTCGTGATCTCCACGCCGACCATGGTGGACTCCTCGCAGAACGTGAGCGAGACCCTCAACGTCGCCATGGCCTGCGCGGCGGCCTTCCAGGCCGTGCACCGGCAGAACCGGAAGACGCCCGGCAGCATCCGCTCGGTCGCGCTGGTCGGGATGGGCGCCGCGACCGGTCGCGTCCCGGCCCGGATCTGCGCCAATCTCATGTGGACCGGCTACACCCTCTTCCACGACCACTGGTTCGAGGACGACGACGAGCTGCGCGCCACCATCACCGCCCAGCTCGCCGGCATCGACCAGGCCCCGCCGACCACGAGGGTGCGGATCATGCCGCCGAAAGGGCATTCCTTTCGCCACTGAGGCCACCTCGACCGCTACCTCGACCGGCACCACCGCCGCCGGCCACCCCGACCCCTCAGGCACCACGACCGGGAGTTCCTCCTTGAGCGACGCCACCGCCACGCCCGCACCCCAGCCCGACCCGAACGACCCGCTGGCCCTCGCCGAACTCTTCACCGGCGGCGGCGAGGCCTGGCTGCCCGTCCTGAAGCCCGTCATCGAGGCCCGCCCCGACGCCGGCCACTTCATCGGGCCCGGCCGCAGCCCCCAGGTCGTACCGGTCCGGGAACTGACCTTCCAGGCGCTCAAGCCCAACCCGCCGCACAAGTGGAAGGTCGTCGTCTTCGGCCAGAACCCCTACCCGCGGCCGGAGAGCGCCACCGGCATCGCGATGTTCGACAACACCTTCAACGACTGGAAGGACAGTCAGTTCGGGCGGGTCGTCAGCATCCGCTGCCTCATCAAGGCGGCAGCCATGTGGAAGTACGGCATCGTCAAGAAGACACCCATCGCCGACGTCCGCGCCCTCCTCAAGGAACGCGACACGGTCCAGCCGCCCGAGTGGTTCCAGGCCATGCTCACCCAGGGTGTGCTGCTGCTCAACGCCTCGCTGACCGCGAGCGCCGACGGCGCCATGGGCACCGACCAGCACACCTCCTTCTGGCGGCCGGTCGCCGAGCGGATCGTCGAGGAGATACTCCGGGCCAAGCAGGACGCCGAGGACCCGGAGGACCGCGGAGTCGTCTTCGCCTGGTGGGGCGCCCACGCCCGCAGCCTGAAGCGCACCGTGCTGCGCCTGGAGAAGAAGTACCCGGGCGTGGAGGTCCGTCACATCGACCACGCCAACCCGGCGGCTCAGGGCGACATCTTCTGCGAGGGCGACCATCTCGCCACCGTCAACGACGCCCTGCTGTCACTCGGCGCCGACCCCGTCGACTGGCTGCCCAGCAAGGGCTGGAACAAGCCCTCCGTCGGCGGCGGTGCCGACGGAGCCGGTACGGGGACGGGGACAGGGACGGGGACGGGATCCGCGGGCCCCGACGCCGATGTCGCCGCGCGCATGGGCGCCTTCATCGCCTCCACGATGGAACTGCACCAGCTGTATCTGGAACGGCTCACGAGCGTCCGGGACGAGGGCCACGTCCTGCCGCCGGTCACCGGCGTGTTCGACACTCCGCTGATGCCCTTCGAGGACGCCGTCGCCCCGGTCACCGAAGTCCTCGCCGGGCTCGGCCGGCACATCGACCGCTCGCGCGAGTTCGGCAAGCGCCGGGCCGACGAGCAGGCCGGCGCGGGACTGTCCGCCGACGCCATCGCCGCGCTCTTCCTCTACACCTGCGAGTCGGGCTTCTACCGCAACATCAACGCCGTGCTGCGCTCCCCGGACCGCAGCCGTGTCGAGCCCTATCTGCCCTATCTGCGACTGCTGTTCTCCGCCGTCTCCGGACTCCCCGCCCGCACCGAACCGCTGTGGCGCGGCGTCGCCCTCGACCTGCGCCGCCAGTACCCCCTCGGATCCACGGTCACCTGGTGGGGCGTCTCCTCCTGCACCTCCGAGCTGAGTATCGCCCGGTCCTTCCTCGGCAGCCGCGGCAAGCGCACCCTGTTCGAGGTGACCCCCGCGCGTGCGGTCGGCATCCGCAGTTTCTCCGCGTTCACCGGAGAGGAGGAGTACATCCTCGCGCCGGGCACCCAGCTGGAGGTCACGGACGTGACCACCGAGCGCGGCGGCCTGTGCACGGTGAAGCTCACCGAGGTGGACGCCCCGCTCGTCTCCTGACACACCGGCGCCCCGGCCCGCCGCAGGCGCTCCAGAGCCACTGTTTGCGCGCGGGTCAATGCAAGGGGGTGGTCGCCGATTCCAGCTGCACCCCCGCAGAGGCCGCCGCCGGGGCAGAGGCCGGGTTCGCGCGGGCCGGGACGCCAGGCGGCGCGCAGCGTCTCGACACCCTCGCGGAACGCGGCGCCGCGCCCGGCGAAGTCCCGCCCGAACAACGGGTACTCCACCGGCCGGTCGCCGCTCGCGAGGCCGAGCAGCATCCGGCCGCCGGACAGCACGTCGACGGTGGCCGCGGCCTTGGCGACGGGAAGGGGTTCGCGCAGCGGCAGCACGATCGCGCCGGTCGCGAGGACGACGTTCTCGGTGAAGGCGGCGAGGTGCCCGAGGTGGGTGAAGGTCTCGAAGACGCTGCCCGCGTCGCCGAAGGCGACGGGATCGTAGAGGGGGACGTCGCGCAGCCACAGCGCGGCGAAGCCGAGCCGGTCGGCGAGCCCGGCGAGCCGGGTGCGCGCGGTCAGGTCGGGGACACCGAAGGGCCGGCGCGCCCGCGCTCGACGCCCCAGTCGTTGTCGAGGGGCAGTTCGAGACCGACGGTGAGACGCCCGGCGGCGGGAGCCAGCCGGGCGAGCGAGGGGAGAGAAGGGGAGGTGGGGGCCGGGGAGGTGGGGGTGGGCACGGCGGGTCCTTCCGGACGCCCGCGCCCGGGCCCGCGCTCGCGCCCGCGCCCGCGCCCGGGCCCCGGCCCCGTTCCGGACGGTCGGCCCGGAACGGGGCCCGCGGCGCGCGAGCCAACAGGGGGAGGGGAAGAGGGGATGCGCCCGGTGCGGGCGCACGGGTCAGTTCAGCTCGTCGGGGTGCGGGCCGGTCCGCAGGCCGCGGTCGAGACCGGCGATCGACGCCATCTCCTCGTCCGTGAGCACGAAGTCGAACACGTCGACGTTGGCGCGGATCCGGGCCGGGGTCACCGACTTGGGGATGACCACGTTGCCGAGCTGAAGGTGCCAGCGGATGACGACCTGCGCCGGTGACTTGCCATGGGCGGCGGCGATGGCGGCGATCGCCGGGTCGTCGAGGACCGCGCCCTGTGCCAGCGGGCTCCACGCCTCGGTGACGATCCGGTGCTCGCCGTGGAAGGCACGCGCCTCGGACTGCTGGAGCGCGGGGTGCAGCTCGATCTGGTTGACTGCCGGGGTCAGCGTGGCACCGTCCATCAGCCGGCGCAGGTGGCCGGGCTGGAAGTTGGATACTCCGGCGGCGCGGATCCGGCCCTCCTCGGCGAGCCGCTCCAGGGCGCGCCAGGAGTCGCGGTACAGGTCACGGGCCGGGGTCGGCCAGTGGATGAGGTACAGGTCGACATAGTCCAGGCCGAGCTTGGCCAGGCTGTCGTCGAAGGCGCGCAGGGTGGAGTCGTAGCCCTGGTCGGCGTTCCACAGCTTGGTGGTGACGAACAGCTCCTCACGGGCGAGCCCGGAGGTGCCGAGGGCACGGCCGACGCCGGCCTCGTTACCGTAGATCGCGGCGGTGTCGATGCTGCGGTAACCGGCCTCGAGGGCGGAGGTGACGGCGGCGGTGGTCGCGTCGTCGGCGACCTGGAAGACGCCGAAGCCGAGCTGGGGGATCTCGACGCCGTTGTTCAGCGTGACCGTGGGGACGGCGGGCGTGGCGGGGATGGTGGCCGGTGCCATGGTGTGCGGGTGCTCCTTCACTTGGTGCGGGTGGAGAGGGTGTAGCGGACGGTCTGGGCGCTGATGAGCCCGTCACGGAAGACGAAGGTGTCCACGCCGTCGGTGACCTCGTGGGCGCTGCCGGCGGCGGTCCACTGCAGGAACAGCACGTCCCCGGCGAACCGCGGGGTCAGCTGCCACTCGGCGTCGGGAAGGTCGGCGAGCAGTCGGCTGATCCCTTCGCGGACTCCCGCGCGCCCGGTCAGGACGCGTTCGGGAGTGAGGAACACGGCGTCCTCGGTGTAGTTCTCGCTGATGAGGTCCAGGTCGCCGGTGCCGAGGCGCTTGCCGTGGTCGGCGAAGACCTCTTGTGGGGTGCGGGTGTGGCGGGTGCCCATGGCGAAGCTCCTGCTGCGGGTGTGGAAGGCGATCAGAGGTGCACGGGGGAGGGGGCGGGCGCCGTGGCTGCGGCGACCCGGTCCGCGTCGGTGTCCTTCGGGACGGCGCCCTTCGCGGGGGCCCGGCGCTCCAGCGCGGCGGACCAGAGGGCGAGGAGCAGTGCGGCGGCGGCCAGGACGGCGCCGACCCAGTTCGGGGAGGTGTAGCCGAGGCCGGCGGAGATGACGAGTCCGCCGAGCCACGCGGCGAGCGCGTTGCCGAGGTTGAAGGCGCCGATGTTCACGGCCGAGGCCAGCGTGGGCGCGCCGTGCGCCTGGTCGAGGACGCGCTTCTGCAGCGGCGGCACGGTCGCGAAGCCGAGCGCACCGACGAGCAGGATGGTGATCGCGGCGAGGATCTTGTGGTGCGCGGTCACGGTGAACAGGGCCAGCACGACCGCGAGGCCGCCCAGGGTGGCGTACAGCAGGGGCATCAGCGCCCGGTCGGCGAAGCGCCCGCCGAGCAGGTTGCCGAGGAACATGCCGATGCCGAAGAGCACGAGCAGCCAGGTCACGGCGCCGTCGGAGTAGCCGGCGGCGTGCGTCATCATCGGCGCGATGTAGGTGATCGCGGCGAAGACACCGCCGAAGCCGAGCACGGTCATCGCCATCGCGAGCAGCACCTGCGGGTTGCGGAAGGCGGTCAGCTCCCGGCCGAGGTGCACACCCTCGGGCCGCGGCATCGCGGGCACCAGACGGGCGATGCCGAGCAGTCCGATCACGCCGAGCGCGGCGACGATCGCGAAGGTGGTGCGCCAGCCGACCGCCTGCCCGATGGACGTGCCGAGCGGTACGCCGACGATGTTGGCGACGGTCAGTCCCGTGAACATGGTGGCGATGGCGCCGGCCTTCTTCTCCGGGGCGACGAGCCCGGCGGCGACGACGGAGCCGATGCCGAAGAACGAGCCGTGGGCGAGAGAGGCGACCACGCGGCCGGTCAGCATCATCCCGAAGCTCGGCGCGAAGGCGGAGAGCAGGTTGCCGACCACGAACAGGCCCATCAGGACCATGAGCATCCGCTTGCGGCTCACCTTGTTGCCCAGGACGGTCAGCAGCGGCGCACCCAGGACGACGCCGAGTGCGTACCCGGTGACCAGCAGTCCCGCGGTGGGGATGGAGACGCCGTAGTCGCCGGCGATCTCGGGCAGCAGCCCCATCACGACGAACTCGGTCGTTCCAACCCCGAAGGCTCCGACGGCTAGCGCAAGGAGAGCGAGCGGCATGGCATATCCATCCGTGTTTGCTTGAGAAGGCTGCTTACGTGCCACAACAATAGTTGCAGACACGCTATAAGTGCAAACGCGGATTACATGCTTTCGGATGGGAACGATGGTCGGCTGTCGGCTGTCGGCTGTCGGCTGTCGGCTGTCGGGAAGCCAGGGGCCGGCGCATGGCGCCTACCGTGAGCGGGACGCCCGCGCGGAAGCAGACCGCGGGCCACGCCCGATCGGCTGACCTGGGCTGGACGGCCAGGCGGGGCCGGGACGGAGCACGGGGCGTCAGCCACCGTGCCGGTTCCCGGCCCCGCCGAGCGCTCGGCCTGCGGCCGATCAGACGGTGTCGCTCAGTAGCCGGCGGTCTGCCCGCTGTACTGGTAGCCGGGGCTTGTGTCGCAGTGCGCCTTGACATACGCGGTCACGCCCGCGTCGTAGACGGTGTTCGACCACACCGTGGTGTTCGTGGCCCCGAACGCGGGACTGCGCGAGTACTCCTGGCCGTCGGAGTTGCGGTGGACGGTGACGGTGCAACCGCCCTGGTCGTAGTCGGTACCCCAGGCGCCGGTCAGACGGCCCCAGACGGTGCGGCAGCTCGAGCTGTAGCGGAGTTCGAGCAACGGACCGTCGGCGACGCCGTCGTAGCTGCGCTTCAAGCGCGTGGAGTAGATCGTCTGCCCGCCGCACGACGCGGCGAGGACATCGGGGTCCTTGTTGTCGCAATTGGACGAGGTCCCGGTCTGCCCGGAGTACCAGTAGCAGGTGGCCGCCTGGGCGGGTGTCGCCAGGCCGAGCCACGCGACGCCTGTCGCCGCCGTCAAGGTCAGCGCGCTCAGCAGCGCCTTGACACGCACTCGCTGCACGGATTGCCCCCTTCTGTCATCATCCGCGGATGCGGAACGCGGCCATCTTGTCAGCCGGTCCCGGCGGGCCCCAGACTCTGCGAACAGGCTCGAAGTGCGCAGGCCGCGAGGGGGAGTTCATTGCTCCGGATCCACTTCACCGAGGTCGACCTGGCCCGGACGCGCCTGGCGTCACGCCCTGACCCGATGTGGGAGATCGCATCGAGCCTGCACCGCTTCCAGACCCGCCGCGGCAGGTGGGCGTACTCCGGCTGGTATCAGTCGGCGGTGCACCGGCTGACCGAATCCGGCCTCGCGCCCACAGTGAGGTCCCTGCTGCTCCCCGCGTTCCCACGCGCGGCGTACTACCCCGACTTCCTGACGCCTCCGGAGTCGCAGGAGGGCCTGGCGGCCGGCCTCGAGGCGATCCTGGCGACGCCCCGGGACCGGGTGCTCCGCGAGGTGGCGCTGGTCGCCGATGCCACCCGCCACCACCCCTGGCTGCCGCGTCTGGCCGAGCCAGAGCAGCGCAGGACGTTGACCGAAGCCCTCCGGGCGTACCACGAGACGGCCATCAGGCCGTACGAGGAGCAGATACAGGCCCGTATCGACGCCGACCGGGCCGTACGAGCCCGCGCCTTCCTCGACGGCGGCGCCGAGGGCCTGCTGTCCTGCCTCGCGCCGCACATGAACTGGCGGCGCCCGGTGCTGGAGGTCGAGCACCACATGGTGGGTGGTGACCTGTACCTGAACGGCCGCGGCCTCGTCCTCCTCCCGTCCTACTTCATCTGGCACAGCCCGGTGACCCTGGCGGACCCGGATCTCCCCCCGGTCCTGGTCTACCCCCTGCTCCACAAAGCACCGCCCGACCCGGCCTACGGCGGCGGGCAACCCGCGCTCGACGCGCTGCTGGGGCGCACGCGGACGGCGGTCCTGCTCGCGTCCGCGCACGGCGTGACCTCGACCGAGGCCGCCAGAGCGGCCGGGGTGTCGCCGACCACCGTCAGCTTCCACACCCGCGCCCTGCGCGACGCGGGGCTCATCGCGAGCGAACGCGTCGCCGCCCATGTGCTGCACACGCTCACCCCCCTGGGGGCGGCGCTGCTGCGTGAGGCGGGACGCGGTCGATGACTGCGGCCGTGGGCTCGGCTCACGGCACAGCCTGGAGGCCTGTTCTCTTCGATTCCACGGTAATGCGCGCCACATCGCGATCCGTCGAAGTGGTGGAACGACATTCGGAATCGCCGCGACGACGGCCGGTGGCGCGACAGCGGCCGTTCCGGCACCCGCCACCGGCTCGCTGCACGTGTGTGACGGCCGGCAACTACGCCCACACGCAAGCCGGACGGGCCCACCAGTCCGGTGGCGATGCCTACGCCGACGGTTCGAACCGGAACCTCGGTCTGTGGAACCTCTACACCAACAGCACCATCAAGGAGACCTCCCGGGCTACTGGGTCACGTGCTGATCGCCTGAAGCGACGTCGACGCCTTGCCCGTGGCTTCCCGCGGGCAAGGCGTTCTCGGCGATGAGTGGTCACTCGGCTGTGCATCGGGTGGGTGCTGCGTGGTGCGCGGAGTCGGCGGCGTGGAGGACTTCGCGAAGGAGCAGGTCGAGGTCGCTCTCGCTGGTGCGGTAGTTGCAGAGGCAGGCGCGCAGGACCGTGCGGTCGTGAACGGTGACGGTGGCGAGGTAGGCCCGTCCGGCGGTCTGGATGTGATGGGCGACGTGGGTGTGGAGGGCGTCGGGGTCGGGTGTGTCGGTATCGGTGAGGCGGAAGCAGGCGACCGGCCAGGGGCCGCCGGCCACGAGTTCCAGGCGGGGATCGGCGGTGATCTTGTCGCGCAGGCGGTCGGCGAGGGTCAGGTAGTGCTGGAGCAGGGCGGTCACGCCGTCGCGTCCGAGGTGGTGCAGGGTCGCCCACAGGGCGAGGGCCCGGGTGCCGGGGCGGGTGAGTTCGATGGTGGCGTGGGAGAGCCAGGGGAGTGCGTCGGGCTCGCCGGGGGTGAGGTAGGAGGCGCGGTGGGCGAAGGCGGTGTGCAGGTGCTCGGGGTCGGTGACCAGGAGTGCGCCGCAGCCGACCGGCACACTGAGGGTCTTGTGCGGGTCCACGGTCATCGAGTCGACGTCGGCGACGCCCCGATAGAGGGGCGCCAGGTCAGGCACCATGGCGCCGAGTCCGCCCCATGCTCCGTCGGCGTGGTGCCACATCCCGGTGCGCCGGCACAGGTCGGTGACGGGTTCGAGCGGGTCGACGGCGCCGGTGGCGGTGGTGCCCAGCGTCGTGACGATGCAGAACGGCAGAAGCCGGGCGGCCTGGTCCGCGGCCACGGCGGCGCGTAGTGCGGCGGGGTCCAGGCGGTGCTGTGCATCGCTGGGGATGGGGCGCAGCCGGTGGGCGGGGATGCCGATGCAGGCTGCGGCCTTCGCCACGGACATGTGGGCTTGGGCGTTGTAGTAGAGAGTGAGGCGGGCGTGGTCGCGGTCGTAGGCGGGTCCGTCACCGGAGCCGTGGCGGGTGAGGAACCAGGTGCGGGCGGTGGCCAGGGCGAGGAGGTTGGCCATGGAACCGCCGCTGGTCAGGACCCCTCCTGTGGTGGCGGGGAGTGCGGCCAGGTCGGCGAGGATGCGCACCGTGCCGCGTTCCAGATCCATGAGGGCGTTGTCGCCCATGCCGCAGGTCGCGTTGACGGCGGCTGCGAGGAGCTCGGCGATCAGGCCGGCGGGGGCGGGCGGGGAGTTGATCCAGGCGAAGAACGCGGGGTGTCCGTTCCCGGTGGGGAACGGTGCGATCTCCTCGCGCACGAAGTCCAGGATCTGCCCCAGCTCACCGCCGGTACTGCCGAGCGAGGCGTCGCGCAGCCGGGCGCGCCGGCGCGCAGACATGGGACGGCTCACCGGGGCCTCTGGAAGGCGGCTCAGATACTGGCAGACCCACTCCACTGCCGCGATGAGTTCATCCCGCAGCACCTTCGGATGCGCTGCCGGTGACGCCTCGTCCAACGGCGGCGTCGCTCCGCCGAAGCGGGCCGGGGAGTGGTCGTGTGAAGAGCGGGCCATGGCCGCAGTGGAGCCTTTCGTCGTTCCAAGGCCCAGGTCAGCGCACCAGGGCCGTGATCGTAACGAGCTCCATGACCCGTCGTCACGCCCGTGAGTGAAACTGCCGGAAGTCGAACAACGTCACCTGGCGGTGCTGCCGGAACCGGTGAACATCTGCAGTCGAAAGCCAGTTCTCGGACTGGATCCGCACTTCGCGGAGGCATCAGCGCGCCGACGTCCCGGCCGTCCCCGGCCGGCGGCCCCAGACGGTGAGCATCCCGGCGGACAGCGCCGCGCACGCGTCCGAGTCCAGGTAGCGGATCGCCGCGTCGATTCCCGCGCCGTCGATCAGCCCGGTGGCCACCATCGACGCCCGGCTCCGCTCCCACGTGTCCGCCCAGAAGCGGCTGATCGGACTTCCCCGCAGCAACGGCGGTACGTACATCTCCGCGCCGACCGCCGTCAGACCGGCCGCGCGCAGCAGTTGCGGATACGAGGGCACCCAGGAGACGTCCGTGCCGATGGAGGTGCGCAGCCCCTGCCACATCGCGCGCATCGCCGCGGCGTACGGCGTGTCGGCCGTCGCCCCGCCGCCCGGAGTCGTGTCCCTGGCACGCGTACGGTCGCTGGTCAGGTCGACCGCGTCGCTGAGGACCAGTACCCCGCCCGGCGCGACCAGCCCGGCCAGCGTCGACACCATCCGCTCGGGCTCCGGCAGATGCATGAGCACGAACCGCGCGTGGACCAGATCGAAGCGACCCGGCGCGAAGTCCGGCGCGGTGATGTCGGCCTGGAGCACATCGAGGCCGGGGACGGGCCGTTCGGCGAGGAACCGCACATCGCGGTCGACCGCCAGCACGCCCGCCACCTCCGCCTCGCGCAACAGGCGCCGCGAGACCGTGCCCGTACCGGCGCCGACGTCCAGGCAGCGCCACCCCGGCCCGGCGCCGAGGGCGCGCAGCCGGTTCAGGGTGAGCTCGTCGTATGCCAGCGCCCCGAGATCGATCCGCTCGCCCTCGCCGGGCTGCCCGGGCCGGAACACGTCCTCGCCGTAGCGGCCCCCCTCCGGCGTGCGGGGTGGGAGGGCGGGGTCGTCGAACGGTTTCCGCGAGGTCATGGCCGGACCCTTTCCGTGGGTGATGGGGACCGCGCGCTGCGGGCCGTGGTGCCGCCGGTCCTTCCCATGCTCCGGGCCGTACGGGCGCGCGCGCCGCCCCTGGGCCGTTCGGGTCACGCACCGAGCGGCCCGTGCCGTCTGCGAGCGGACGAAACCGACGGGGACCCCCTACGGCGTCCTGACGGCCCCGTTCGCGGCGGCGGGCGTCACGATCCCGGCCCGGTAGGCGCGCCTCAACGGCGCGCACCGCCCGCGACCGCGATCCGCGACGCGTCCAGGCCGTACGCCGCGCCCTCCTCCACGACCCAGCGGGCCACCGTCCAGTTCTGCTCGATGGCCACCGGGTAGCGGTGCTCGGGGGAGAGGTCGTACTCGGGGAACACGACCGCGGCCCCGGCGCCGACGGCCAGTTCGCGCACGAGCCGGTCGTGGGTGCACGACCCCGGCGCCGCCGCACACGCGCCCTCGCCTGCGCCCGCCGCCTCCTCGCCTCCGCGCGCCACACCACCCTCCCGATCGCCGTCGTCGCCGCCCGCTGCGGCTTCACCAGCCCCAGCCACTTCACCCGCCGCTTCCGCGGCGCCTACGCCACAACCCTCAGCGAATGGCGCCGCCTCGCCCGGAACCGCGAGACGATCGAAGAGGTTCCCGACCGCATCCTCGGCGCGCCCCCGGTAAGGTGGTGATCTTCGGTCGGGCGCAGGCCCCCGGAGTCCCGAGGGAACGCCCCACACCCATGACACGCATCGATCAACGCCGCGCACGACGACGCCTTGACGCCGCCCTCGACGGCCTGGCGGTCACCTTCCGCGGAATGACGGCCCACCCGGACGAGACCAACTGCGCATGCCACTGGGGCAGTGCGGAGGACCTCGCCCAGCTCAAGGTGGCCGACGCGGAACTGGACCCCGACCTGCTGAGCCGTACCTGGCGGGCTGTCGACTGGACGGACCACGCGTCCGTACTGCGCCGGATCCTGCCGCAGTTCGCCTCGGCCCTGGTCGGCGGTCTCGTCGAGCCCTACTTCGACGGAGAGGACATCGGGCGTTCCTTCGCCCGGGGCCACTGGCAGCAGTGGCCCGCCGAACAGGCCGCCGCGGTCGAGGAGTTCCTGCGGGCGTGGTGGGCCTGTGCGCTCGTCGATCCGGATCCCGCCATGCCCGTGCATGAGCTGCTCGTCCTGAACACCGAGGCCACGGGCACCCTGAGCCCGTGGCTCGGCACCTGGGAGGCGCTGGACGACCCCGTGGCCGATCGGCACCTGGCCGAGGCGGCGGCCCACTGGGAGTACGACCTCCTCGTCGATCAACTCCCCTGGTACGCCTGGGAGCAGGGGGAGGAGATGTGCGCCGAGTTGACCGCCTGGCTGGTCCGCCACGCGCCGCCCCGGCTCCGGGCCCATGGCGCCCCCGAGGACCTGCTCCACCGGATACGGCTCCTCGGCGTGACCGGACCCGACCGCTGGGACGACCCGCACTGGCCCGGCCACCGCTACTGAGCCGCCGGCGCTCCTGGTTGTACGTGCTCGGCGGCGGGACGTCATGGCACCATGTGCGGTATGACGACGAACCCAAGGGGGCATGCCGGGTAGCGGGCGGCGACGTACGCGGCCTGATGCCCACCGGCTCCCGGCGGCCGAGACGCCACGGGTCATCGACGGGCTGTCTCCGCACGTGCTCGCCGAGATCGACCGCCTCGAGCGCACCCGGAACCATCTCCAGCCGGGAGACGTGAGCGCGGCGCTTCGTCTGTGGCAGGACTACGTCCACCGTCCCACGCGTGAACTGTGGCGTGACCACGAGTGGGGCAACGCCCACTGGTACTGCTGCGGTGACCCGCTGGAGGCCCGCGCCCTCCTCGACACGGTCGTCCGGGCCCTGCCTCCTCGTAGCGCCCGCCCACTGCGCCGGCTCATCAGTCGTTCCGACGCCGTCTGGAGCCGACGGTCACCGCCGTACCGCGAGGACCCGTGAGGCTGCGCCCGGCCCGGGAGTGCGCTCGAGTCCGGAGCGGCAAGACCGGGTCGACGCAACTGGTGCCCGTGAGGGTTCAGCTGGCCGCCGGCTTGATGTCGACCACCACGATCTTGTCCGTGCGGTAGCGGTCGAGGTCCGGGTCGGTCCACGATTCGCCCGGGCGGATCCGGTGGAACCGGAACGTCGCGTTGGTCTCGTTGGCGCCGATGATGCAGCGCACCGGACCGAGGTGGTTCGCCCTGCGCAGGACGTGGCGGAACTCCATGGCGCAGGCGATCCCGTGCAGGAGAAGGGTCCGTTGATCGTCCTCGGAGATCTCCGGGGCGCCGTCCTCGCGGATGTGAACCCGCACGGGGACGTTGTCCTCCAGGTGGAAGGAGGTGTCGAAGCACTCCCAACCGGTGAGGTCTCCGAAGCGCGAGAGAGCGGCGTCGTCGAGGTTGCGGGGGGAACCGGCCCAGGCGAGTGCCTCGCCCTTGAGGACGACTTCCTGCGCGAGGATTTCGCGCAGGTCGGGGGCCAGGCCGCCCGGTGGCGTAAGGGCGGCTCCGCCTGCCGCGGTGCCGAGCGACTCGGCTGAGGCATCGGTCATCGTCAGTGACAGCATGCGGCTCATGATCGCAGCCCGCATTCGCCCGGGCGCACCACGGCGCCCGGTCAGGGGCGCAGGATGAGCCGGATCGGGTCGCCGGTCTTGTTCTCCAGACGTTCCACCGCCTCCGCGGCCTTCGCCAGCGGGAGTTCACCGCTGATCGAGCCGGAGAAGTCGAGGCGTCCGCCCCGGAGCAGGGAGAGCAGCTGCGGCAGGGCGACCGGCATGTCGGAGCCGTAGTGGCCGAGGATCTGCTGCTGGAGGTAGCTGAAGCGGGTGCCGTCGGTGACGGTGAGCGGCTTGTCGGTGAGGCCCACGAGGACCAGCCTGCCCTTGGGTGCGAGCACCGACAGCGCCTGCTCGCGGACGGCCGGTACGCCGGCGAAGTCGAAGGCGGCGTCGATCCCGGCCGCACCGGTCGCCGCGGCGATCCGCTCCCGCAGTGCCGGGTCGGCGGGATCGAGCGCCAGGTCCGCGCCCTGGGCGAGGGCGCGTTCGCGCGCGACGGGGTTGGGGTCGACCGCGATGACCGGGCACGCGCCGACGGCCCTCAGCAACTGGACGGCATGGACGCCGAGACCGCCGACGCCCCAGACGCCGACGGCCTCGGCCGGCCTCACCGCACCCGTGACGGTGATCGCGCCCCACGGCGTGGAGACCGCGTCGGGGATGATCGCGCCCTGGTCGAAGGGGATGGCGGCGGGCAGTTCCGTGAGCGCGTTCTCGGCGGAGAGCGCGTACTCGGCCCAGCCGCCGTCGTAGTCCACGCCACGGGTGTACGTGACACCGTCGCGGACCTCGCCGGCGTACAGCACGACCCGCTGACCCGCGGTCCAGCGGGTGACCCCCGGCCCCGTCTCCGCGATGGTGCCGGACACCTCGTGCCCCAGGGTGACCGTGTCGCCGCGCAGCAGCAGCGGCGTGAGGGTGCCGTCGATCAGATGGACGTCCGACAGGCACACGCCCGCGGCCTCCACCTTCACCAGGACCTGTCCGGGACCCGGTACGGGCTTCGCCACCTCCTCGATCCGCAGGGTGCGGCTGGGGACGTGCAGCCGGGCGGCGAGCATCTGCTCCATGACGTGACCTCCTTGACCAGGGCCTCGCTCCACTTAACGCAAGTCACCTTGCAATGAAACGTACGCCCGCCGTTCGGCTAAAGCAAGTGTGCTTGCGTTACGATGAGGCATGTCCACGTCCGACCCCTCCTCGCCCGACCGGGCCACGCCGCCGCTGCGCCGCCGGGGCGCCCGGATGCGCTCCGCGGTCCTCGCCGCCACCGTGGACGTCCTGACGGAGCACGGACTCGCCGGCACCACCGTCGGCGCGGTCGCCCGCGCCGCCGGCGTCCACGAGACCTCCGTGTACCGGCGATGGGGGAGCCGGGAGAACCTGATCCTGGAAGCGCTGACCGAAGAGCTCGACGCGGCGATGCCCGTACCGGACACCGGCGACGTCCACGACGACCTCGCCGTCTACTTCGGCACCCTGGCGCGCCTGCTCGCGACGGCCCAGGGCGAGGCGCTGCTCCGGCTGAGCACCGAGCGCGACGACACCCTGCCGGATCGCCGTCTGACCTACTGGACCGAACGCCTCGAACGCGGCGCCGTCATGGTCCGCCGGGGCGTCGACCGCGGCGAACTCGCGCCGGACACCGACCCCGGCCTCGTCATCGAGGCCATCAGCGGCGCCCTCTTCACCCGCGCCCTCATCAGCGGCGCTCCCCTCGACGAGGGCCTCGCCGAACGACTCGTCACCCTCGCCCTCACCGGCGCGACGGGTCAGCGGCCGTCGCGGCGCCACTCGTAGCGCCAGGCCGTGCCGAGGCAGGTCTCCTCTTCGGGGCAGCCCGGCCGGAGCCCGTACGACGCCGGAGTTCGGCTTCCGCCCCCGTCTCGTGCCGGCGCAGTGCGAGGTCCCGCGCGTCGCGCAGCTCGGACGTGGCGTCCCGGTCCCGGATCCGGTGGTCCAGGAGGGCCTCGACCAGGGCGGGCGACCCGAAGGCGACCGCCTCGCCGAGTGGCGGCAACGCGTCAGGGCCGCACTGGCCGGGATCCGCGCCGAACCGGAGCAGCAGCTGGGCGACATGTCCGTCGTACGCGCGGACGGCCAGGGAGAACGCGGCCTCCAGAGAATCGGGCCGGCTGTCCCGGTGAAGAAGGAGGCTCACTTCGGCCGGGTCTCCGGCGCGGACCGCGGAGATCAGGGCAGACTCGCCGTTCGCGGCGTCGCCCGTGCCCGCACGCATTCCCACGAACCTGTACCCCCGTACCCCGTCGCGTTCCCGCAGTTCGGGTCAGGGTACGCGGGCGAAGAACCGAGAGTGGTGCTGCGGGAGTTCGACGGTACCCGGCGGCGGCTCGTCGTTCTCAAGACGTGCGAGGTCGCGCCAGGCCTCGCAGAAGGAGTGCGATCAGGCGTCGCGGGTCGTACCGGGGGTCGTTGTCGCGGCCGATGCAGAGGTTGCCGATGCCGCGCATCAGCTCGTACGGCTGCGTGCCGGGCCTGATCTCGCCGGACTCCACCGCCGCGTCCAGCAGTTGGGCGCAGACGGGCAGGAGGCGGTCGAGGAAGTACGCGTGCAGCGCGGCGAAGCGGTCGCTGTCGGACTGCAGGGCGTCGGCGAGGCCGTGCTTGGTGACCAGGAAGTCGACGAAGAGGTCGATCCACTGGCGCAGCGCGTCGAACGGTGAGTCGGCACCGGCCAGCAGGACCGGGCCGGCTTCCGCGCAGGCCTCGATCTGGTGGCGGTAGACGGCGGTGACGAGGTCGGCCCGCGTCGGGAAATGGCGGTAGATCGTGGCCATGCCGACGCCCGCCTGTGCGGCGATCTGGCGGATCGGGGCGTCGACGCCGGCGGTGACGAACACCTCGGCGGCGGCGTCGAGCACCGTCTGGCGGTTGCGCTGGGCGTCGGCCCGCTTGCCTCGGGGCGGAGACTGCCCTGCGGGGCTCTCGGCGGTCATCACGGAGTCCTTCCAGACCGGTTGACAAAACGGAGCGCCGCTCCGGATAGTAAATGGAGCAGTGTTCCGTTTCAGGTTAGCCGAAACGGACGGACGCCAGGTGCCACCGAAAGGGAACCCACACCATGAGCATCAGCACCAGCACCAGCACCGCTTCCCCCGGCGCCGACCCTCTGGGCGCGCCCGTCCCGATCCTGTCCTTCAGCCCGGTCGTCCTCTCCGTGCCCGGACGTCCCGTGGACCTGGAGGTGCGTGTCTCCGCACCCGCCACCGGCACCGGCCTCCCCGTCATCCTTCTGTCCCACGGCCACGGGCCCTCGCACCACCTCTCCTCGCTCCACGGCTACGCACCGCTCGCCGACTTCTGGGCCGCCCACGGATTCGTCGTCATCCAGCCCACCCACCTCACCTCCCGGACGCTGACCCACCTGGTGGGGGAGGCCCCCGGCGCGCCCGACTTCTGGCGCTCCCGGGCCGAGGACATGACCCACATCCTCGACCGGCTCGACGTCGTCGAGCGGACCGTGCCGCAGCTCGCGGGACGGCTCGACCCCGGCAAGGTCGCTCTCGTCGGACACTCCCTCGGCGGCTTCACCGCCGCCCTCCTCCTCGGCGCCGGGCTCCACGACCCCGGCACCGGGAAGGCGGTGCACCTCGTCGAGCCCCGGATCCGGGCGGGCGTGCTGCTCGCCGCGCCCGGCCGGGGCGGCGAGGTGTTCAACGGGCCCATGGCCGAGCAGTGGCCGATCATCGGCGCCGTCGACTTCTCCACCATGACCGCGCCCACGCTGGTCGTCGCCGGCGACAGGGACGACCCCCGGCACTTCACGGACATGGGGCCCGCCTGGCACGCCGACCCCTACACCCTCGCCCCCGGCCCCAAGACCCTCCTCACGCTGTTCGACGCGGAACACGGACTCGGCGGGATCGCCGGATACGACGCCGCCGAGACCACCGACGAGAACCCCAGGCGAGTCGCCGCCCTCGCCCGCCTCACCGCCGCCTACCTCCACACCCGGCTGCACGCCGGCGTCCCCACGCGCCGGACCGCGTGGCAGGCCACGTGCGAGGAGCTGACGTCCGGCCCCGACGCGGTGGGACGCGTCGAATCCAAGGAGGCCCCGCCCCTTCCGCCCCGCGCCGAGCCGGTCGTATGAGCCGATCACCTACCGACGGTTGAGTATCAGCACTCAGGCGGGCCGCCCCGGCCCGCTCGTAGCGTCAAGCGCATGGACACAGACCATGCTGCTCCCGCCCCGACAGCGCGCCGGGTGGGTATCACCGCGGTGGCATCCGCGCTCCCCGAACGGGAGGTGACGTCGTGCCGGCTTCAGGAGCGGATCACCGCCGCGTCCGGACTCTCGCTGCCGGCGCGGATGCTCGAACGGGTCACCGGGATCGCCTCGCGCCGGGCGGTCGGGGAGGGCGAGTACGCCTCGACGCTCGCCGTGCGGGCAGGGCGTGCCGCGCTGGAGCGGGCCGGGCTCGCCCCGTACGACGTGGACCTGCTGGTGTTCGCCTCGGCCACCCGGGACATGGTCGAGCCCGCGACCGCGCACATCGTCCAGGCCGAACTCGGCTCCCGGGCCCACGCGCTGGACGTCACCAACGCGTGCAACAGCTTCGTCAACGGCATCGACACCGCCCGGGCGATGATCCTCGCCGGCCGCGCCCGCCGGGCCCTGGTCGTCACGGGGGAGACCCCGAGCCGCGCGGTGCGCCACGCCCCGTCCGGCCCCGAGCAGCTCCGTGACGGGTTCGCGGGCTACACCTTCGGCGACGCGGGAGCCGCGGTCGTCCTGGAGGCGGTGGACCGGGGCGGCATCCTCGACGTGGACACCGAGACGCACTCCGAGCACTGGTCGGTCGGCGGCATCTTCGGCGGCGGCTCGCGCCACCCGCGCGGCGACGAGCACACGTACTTCCAGGGCGACGGCGGTGAACTGCGCGAGGTGTTCGAGAAGGTCGGCACCTCCGTGCTCGACCGGATGCGGCACCGTACGGGCCTCGCGTGGGAGGACTTCCGGTACGTCTTCGTGCACCAGGTCACCATGCCGTACCTGGAGCGGTTCGTGGAGCTCACCGGCGTCCCCCGGGACCGGCTCGTCGTCACGGTCCCCGAACTCGGCAACATGGCCAGTGCCACGCTCGGCGTACAGCTCGACCGCGTCCACGAGCGCCTGCGCCCGGGCGACCGGGTCCTGTTCGTCGGCCTGGGCGGCGGCGTGAGCATCATGACGATGGTCTGGGAGAAGGCATGAGCACCCTGTGGGTGGTGGTGCCCGCGCACCAGGAGGCCACGCGCATCGGCGGCACGCTGGACGCGCTCGCCGACCAGCACGACCGCGACTTCACCCTCGTCGTCGTGGACAACGCCTCCAGTGACGACACCGCCGAGGTCGCCCACGAGTTCGCCCGCCGGGCGCCCTTCCCGGTCCACGTCCTGCGCGAACCGGAGAAGGGCGTGGGCTGCGCCGTCGACACCGGCTTCCGGTACGCGATCGAGCGTGGCGCGACACTCCTCGCCCGCACCGACGCCGACTGCCTGCCGCACCCCGGCTGGACCGCCGGTGCCCGCGCGGCCCTGCGGCACGGCGCGGGACTGGTGTGCGGGCGCATCGACGCCCGCCGCGACGAGCACGGGCCGCTCGGACGGGCCGCCTTCCGCGCACTGGTCCGCGTCGCCGCGTTCTTCGGCCGCATACGCCCAGCCCACCACCGCCGCCACGGCTACCTCGCCCCGTACCGGATGCACGCCGGCAACAACATGGCCGTCACCGCCGCCCTGTACGAGGCCGTCGGCGGCATGCCCCGCCGTCCCTCGCCCACCGACCGGCTCTTCCTCAACCGGGTACGCCGCCACACCACCGCCATCGTCCACGCCCGCGACATGGTCGTGGAGAACTCCACCCGCCGACTGCGCGCCTACGGCCTCGTCGGCACCGCCCGCTGGTACCTCGACAAGGGCCCCGGCCACCACGGGGAGGACCCGCGCTGATGCTCGACACCCTCGCGCACACCCTGCGCCGCCACCCCGACCGGCCGGCCGTCCTCGGCACCACCCGGACCGGAGCCGTACGCACCAAGGCCACCTCCGGGGACCTGGCCGACCTCGCCGACCACTGCACCGCCGCCCTCCACGCACGGGGCATCGGACGCGGCAGCACGGTCGGGGTCGCCGTCCGTCCCGGGCCCCGGGCCCTGGCCGTGATGCTGGCGGTCCACCGGCTCGGCGCCCGGGCCGCGGTGCTCGACCCCGGCGCCGGGCCGGACGTGCTGCGCGCCCGGCTCGCGCTCGCCCGCCCCGACCTCGTCCTGGCCGACGCCGCCGCCCAGGCCGTCGCCGGCTGGGCCCGCCCGCTCGCCCGCCGGGCCCGCCTCGCCCTGCCGGACCTCACGGACCTCGGCGGCCGGGTGGCCACCCTCGGGCCGCGGCTGCCCGGCTGCGCCCCCGCCCTGGAGACCGGCCTGCGGACCGGGCCGCTGCCGCCCGCGGTGGACGAGGACGGCGACGCCGTCATCGTGTTCACCTCCGGCACCACCTCACGGCCCCGCGCCGTGGTCCACACCCGCTCCTCGCTCGCCGCCGGCATGACCACGGTGGCCGAGCTGGTACGGCCCCGAGCCGGGCGGCCCGTCCTCGGCGGCACCTTCTTCGTCCTGCTGCCGTCCCTCGCGAGCGGAGCACCGGTCGCGCTGCCCGCCCGCTCCGCACCCGTACTGCGCCGCCAGCTCAGCCGACTCGCCCCACAGGCCACCTATCTGACGCCGCCGCAGATCCGGCGACTCCTCGCCGCGGGCGGCCGGTTCACCGGCCGGGTGTGGACCGGCTCGGCCCCGGCGAGCGCCGACCTCCTCAGCCGCGTCAAGCGCGCGGGCGCCGACGAGGCCTGGGGCGTCTACGCACTGACCGAACTGTTTCCCGCCGCGGCCGTCGAACAGGCCGACAAGGCCGCCTTCACCGGCGACGGCGACCTGGTCGGCACGCCCCTCCCCGGGGTGACGGCCAGGACCGACGCCTCCGGCGAGCTGCTCCTGTCCGGTCCCGCCGCCCGGCACCGCTACCTGGGCGAGGACCCGGACCCCTGGGTCGCCACCGGCGACCAGGCACGCCTCGACCACGGCCGGATCGTCCTGGAGGGCCGCCGCAAGGACATGATCCTGCGGCACGCGGAGAACATCTACCCCGGTCTGTACGAGCCGGGGCTCCACGTGCCGGGCGTCGAACTGGCCCTGCTCGTCGGCGTACCGGCCGGTGACGGCGACGAACGCCTGGTCGCCGTCGTCCAGCCGACGCCCGAAGCCGACCGTGCCGCGCTGCGGACGGCCCTGCGCGGACCGCTGGAGCGCATGGGCACCGCCCGCCCGGACGCCGTGCTGCTCGCCGACATCCCGCTGTCCGGCCGCTCCCTGAAGCCGGACCGCGCCGCGACCGCGCGTCTCGCCGCCCGGCGCCTGACTGAACAGAACCGACGAACCGAACAGACCCCACGAACCGAACGGACCCGAGGATGACCGCGCCCGGCAGTACGCCGCCGCCACAGGCCGTGGCACCCGCGGCCCTCCGCGCCGCCCGGCGCCGTGACCGCCGCGTCTACACCCGCTCCCACCCCGTGCTGTTCGCCCTCCTCGCCGCCACCCGCCGCCGCCCGGTCACCCGCATCGGCGGCGCGGTCCTGGTGCACGGCACCGAGCCGTACCGTCAGGCCCTCACCCGTGTCCCGCTGGACCGCACCGCCGCCGGCACCACCGGCGGCGCCGCCCGCGAACTGTCCACCGGCGGCACGCTGTTCGACCAGGACGGGACCGGACACCGCGCCACCCGGCGGGCCGTCGCCGACGGCCTCGGCGCCGCCGGGGTGGAGCGGCTGCGCCCGGTGTGGCAGGAGGTCCTGGCCCGCCGTCTCGCCCCGCTCGCCGAGGGCCGCGAGGTCGACCTCGTACCGCTGGCCCGGGAACTGGCCGGGGCCACCGTCTGCGCGCTCCTCGGCACGACCGGTGCCCCGCAGGCGGACGCGGAAGCCGTCGCCGAAGCGGCCGCCCGGGCCGCGGCCGCCGCCGTACGCGACCATCTGCCCGGCCCCAGGCCGCCCGGCACCGCACGCGCGGCCGCCACGGCGACGGCACGGCTTCAGACGCTGCTCGTGCCGTCCGGCGAGCCCGGCGAGGAGACGGACACCGCCCTGCGGGCCATGCTCGCCGTCGCCGCCGTCAACACCACCGTCGCCGCCCTTCCCCGTGCCGCCGCCTGGTGCGCCGACGCCGGACTCTGGGACCAGGCGGCCGACGAGCGCCTGCGTCCGGCGCTGGTGGGCGAACTGCTGCGCGTGGTCGCCCCCTCCCCGCTGCTGCCCCGTGTGGCGGCCGCCGACGCCGACCTGGACGGCTGTCCCGTACGGGCGGGAGACCGCCTGATCCTCGTGGCACGGCACGCCGCACGGGCCCACGCCGAACCGCCGGACGCCCGGCACCCCGCACCGCCCGCCGTGGCCCGGCTCGTCTTCGGCGCCGGCGGCCACGCCTGCCTCGGCGCACGCCTGGCCCGGGCACAGCTCGACGACACCCTCGCCGCGCTCGCCCCCCACCGCCCCGCGGTCGTCCGCGCCCGCGTCGACCGGGCCGCGGCGCTGCCCGGCTGGCGCTCCCTCACCGTCCGGGCCACCCGACCACCCACGGAGAACCGATGACCACGATCGCCGTCACCGGCGCGAGCGGCTTCTGCGGCTCCCACGTCGCCACCACGGCCGCCGCCCGCGGCACCGACGTCCTGTGCGTCGGACGGCGCCCCGGCCCCGTCGGCCGGCACATCCCCTGGGACGCCGCACGCGAGGTCCCCGACCTGTCCGGCGCCGACCTCGTCGTGCACTGCGCGGCGGCCGTCGGCGACCCCGTGCCCGGCTCCCCGGCCGAGGCCGCCATGCGAGCCGTCAACGTCGACGGCACGGCACGGCTGCTCCGGGCCGCCGACGGCCGGCCGGTGGTGTGGGTGAGCAGCGCCAGCGTCTACGCCCCCGGACCCGGACGCTCCCGGATCACCGAGGACCATCCGGTGCGCGGCCACCTCAACGCCTACGGCCGTACGAAGGCGGAGGGCGAGGCGCTGGCGCTCGCGGCGGGCGCCGTGGTGCTGCGGCCACGGGCGGTGTACGGCCCCGGGGACCCGCACCTGGTGCCCCGGCTGCTCTCCCGCGTGCGCCGCGGCCTGCTGATGCTGCCCGGGCCCAGCGTCCGGCTCAGTCTCACGGCCGTCGAGAACCTCGCCGACGCCTGTCTGACGGCCGCCGACTGGCCCCGGGGCGCGTACAACATCGCCGACCCGGTCCCGTACGACCGCGACGAGGCGATCCGGACGGTCCTGCGCGCCCACCGCACCCGGGCCCGCATCGGCCACCTCCCCCTGCCAGTCGCCCGGGCCGCGGCGACCGCCGCCCAGAACCTGGCCCGGCTGCGCCCGCACGCCGAGCCGCCGCTCACCCGCTACGCCCTCGACCAACTGGCGCACTCCGTGGTCCTGGACGTGTCCCGGGCCGAGGCCCAGGGGTGGGTGGCCGGGCGCACCCTCCAGGACTACGAGGCGGCCCCGTCGAACGGACGCACCCGCTTGGCGCCGAGCCGGACCCGGTAGCGGTCCCGTACCGCGAACTCCGCCGGCCCCCACACCGCCGGGTGTCGGACCTCCGCGCACAGGTGAAGCACCGCGTCGTCCCCGACGTGCACTCCGACATGAGCGCCGAACGCGCGGGCGGTGGAGTTGAACAGGACCAGGTCGAGCGGCCGGGCGACGGGCACATGGACCGTCGACTCCGTGTCGGACCAGAGTTCGGAGGAGCGCAGGTCGGGCGGGGCCAGGCCGAAGTGCCTGAGCACCTCGTAGGCGAACAACTGGCAGTTGGCGCCCGCCGCGAGCCCCGGCAGCGCGGTCACGGCCGCGGACCCCGGAAAACGCGAGCCGTCGTACCGGACGGTCCAGAACTCCGCCGGAAGAGCGGCGACGATCGACCCCATGTCCTGATCTCCCCGTCCGTGCGATCCGCGCGTTCGCGCGATGCTGCGCCTTCCTACCCGGGTGTGGCACGGTGAAGGCATGCCGGTTCCCGTGATTCTCGACTGCGATCCCGGTCACGACGACGCCTTCAACATCCTGCTCGCCGCCGCGAACCCCGCGATCGACCTGCTCGCGATCACCACCGTCGCGGGCAACCAGACGCTGGAGAAGACCACCCTCAACGCCCGCCGGGTCTGCTCGGTGGCCGGGATCCGGGGCGTGCCGAT
Source organism: Streptomyces sp. NPDC051909 (assembly GCF_040681095.1). Classification (NCBI taxonomy): domain Bacteria; kingdom Bacillati; phylum Actinomycetota; class Actinomycetes; order Kitasatosporales; family Streptomycetaceae; genus Streptomyces; species Streptomyces sp. NPDC051909. Next base: position 180,475 of record NZ_JBFAYA010000012.1, read on the forward strand.
CGCCGCGGGGCGCGACCGCCCACTCCACGGGCCGCGCCGGATCGCCGAGAACATCCACGGGGACTCCGGCCTCGACGGGCCCGGCTTCGGCGAGGGCGAGCCGGACGTGCCGCTGGACCCGCGCGACGCCCTCACCCTCGTCCGGGACACCCTGCTCGCGCACCCGACGCCGGTGACGCTCGTACCGACCGGGCCGCTCACCAACATCGCCGTCCTGCTGCTCGCCCATCCCGCGCTCGCCGGACGGATCGAGCGGATCGTGCTCATGGGCGGCTCCACGGAGCGCGGAAACACCACGCCCGCCGCCGAGTTCAACATCCTGTGCGATCCGGAGGCGGCGGACATCGTCTTCCGCAGCGGTCTGCCGGTGACGATGTTCGGCCTCAACGCGACCCACCAGGTACAGGCCACCGCCGAGGTCGTCGCCCAGATCGCCGCGCTCGGCACCCCGCTGAGCGGACTCTGCGTCGACCTGCTCACCTACTTCGCGTCCACCTACCGCGAGGTGTACGGCTTCGACGCGCCCCCGCTGCACGATCCGCTCACCGTCGCCCATCTGATCGACCCGGCGCTGGTGAGCACGGCACGGGCGGCGGTGGCGGTGGAGCTCGACGGCACGCACACCCGGGGCGCGACGGTGGTGGACCTGCACGGGGTGACGGGCCGGCCCGCCGACACCGAGGTCGGCATGGAGGTCGACACCGACGGGTTCTGGGACCTGATCGTGGACGCCGTACGCGTGCTCGGCGGAGGCACGGCCGGCTGACCGGCCCTCCGCCGAGCGGCAGGGATGACGTCCGGCGCGCGTTACGACCGGCCGTCGAGCCAGCTCAGCTTGTGCCCGTACAGCACCCGCTGGCAGTAGTCCGTGCCCACCGGATCGGCGGCGTCCCGGTTCGCGGTGCAGTCGGCCGCCGACCCCGGGCGGTGTTCGGAGAGGGACCACAGGCGGCCCGTGCCGCGCTCGATGTAGAGGTCCTCGGCGCCCCGGGCGGTCTTCACGGCCTGGCCCTTGGCGACCAGCTGGCCGTTGCTCCAGGTGTAGCGCCAGAGGTTGCCCGGCTCGTCCGTGCCCTTCGACTCGTTCACGTACAGCGTGCCGTTGTAGGCCGCCGCGCCCTGCGCGCCGCCGTTCGTCAGCGGCAGGTAGTTGGCCCAGCCCTCGGCGGCCACGTCGGCGGAGCGCCCCTCCAGGTCCGCGACGGGGTACGAGGCGATGCGGCCGGTGGACGGGTAGCCGCTCTCCGGACGGCAGTACTCGCCCATGAGCAGGCGGTCCGGGACGGTGCTGCGGTCCAGCGAGATGTACGAGGCCTTCGGCGCGCCGGTCGAGACGCAGGCGTAGGAACCCGCGGGATTGCTCTGCGTCGCCTTGAACTTCCACGCGGCGACCTGCGGCATCACATAGCGGTAGCCGAAGCTGTACCAGACGTTGTCGTGCCGGCCGACCTTCGTCTTGTCCTCGACGTCGGCGGTGGTCTGCACGCCGTCGGTGTCGGCACCCATCGCGTCGTGCGTGCTCGCGTCGCCGTCCGGGTCGAGGTCCATGATGTAGCGCATGTCGAAGACGCGCAGGCCGTTGCGGGTGTCGGCGACATAGAGGTAGTTGCCGTACCAGACGATGCCGCCGGCGTGGACGCCCTTCTGGATCGGGTACTCGGAGGCGTGCAGCCCGTCGAAGGAGACGTGGTCGGCCGAGTTGATGTAGGTCCAGCCGAGCAGCACGTGCCGGTACTTGATCTCGGGGCTGCCGGTGGCCGGGTTGACCCGGCTCTGTACGAAGGTGATCCGGACGCCCTTCTGGTTGCAGGCGTCGTTCGCCTCCAGCTCGGCGGTGGTGCAGTCACCGGTCGTCGGGTCCGGATCGGTCTGCCGGCCCGGGTCCCAGCCGTCGTACGAGGCGAAGAGCTGGATGTTCCCGGCCTCGCCCCACAGCTCGTTGTCCTTGGCGTCGGAGACCCCCGTGAATCCCTGGGGCACCCACTCCTGCGAGACCGAGTCGTCGTTCTGCAGGCAGTACTTGATGTCGGGGTCCGCGGCGGTCCCGAACGGATCACGGGAGCACCACGGGGTCACCGTGCGGTTGGCACCGGCCAGCAGGTTCTGCACACCCGACTTGGGCAGCACCGAGTCGAGCCGGGTGACCCGCGAGGTGGTCTCGGCGTTCAGCGCGCCGGGCGAGAGGGTGAAGTCACCGGGCGAGGCCGTGCCGCCGGGCGAGGTCCAGGCGGTGGCCGCGAACGGCGAGGACGCGGCCTCGGCCGCCAGGGGCTCCTGGACCGTGGGATCGGATACGTCCCGCGGCACGTCCTCGGCCTGGGCGGCCGGAGCCACCAGGCCGGTGAACGCGAGCGAGAGCGCGGCGGCCGCCGTGAGCCAGGCTCGGCGTATGCGCCTTGAGGGCATGTGAGGTTGCCTCCGTCGATGGTGTGTCAGACAGGTCGAACGGAGGGTTCCAGAACGCCCGAGCGAGACGCAAGGATGCCTGATAAGTCGTCAAAATCACCGGATGTGAGGGAAGTTACGGCCGATTTGAGCGACTTCGCGGCCGCCGGAGAGCGCGCGGGCCCGGATGCCGGAGCGGTTGCAGAGGGCCGCCCGGGGGCACTTGGCGCAGGACCTGCCACACATCCGTACAAGATCCACACCACGGGTGCCGGTGGGGGAGCCGGGCCACCCTGGTGCGTGTAGGCAGTCGGCGTCGTACCGCTGCGCGCCCTCCGGTCCTGCCCGAGCCGGCGCGGCACGGCGAGGACCCGGCGGACCCCGGGTCGTGCCGCGCCCGGGACGAGGGGATCTGCCCGGGACCTGGCGGCCGAACTCGGCGTCCTGTCCGCGCACCTCGTCCGCCACATGCAGGCCCTGCCGCACATCTCGCGAGCCCACGTCTACCGCATCGGCGACGGCGGCGCCCACCTCCACATCTGGTTCTTCGCCCGCCCCGAGGGCCAGGCCCAGCTGTACGGTTCGTGGCTGCCCGTCTGGGACGACCTGCTGCCGGAGTACCCGGCGGACGTCGCGGACGCGGACGCGGCGACCGCGGACGCGCTGACCACCTCCCTCGGCGGCCATCGCCCGGCCGCCCCGGCCGGGCAGAGCTCGCGCTGAGCCGGGCGCGCTCTGCCCTCGGCCCGGACGCGCCTCAGCGCGCCGAGCCCGGAGCGATCAGGCCCGTCTCGTACGCGACGATCACCGCCTGGGCGCGGTCACGCAGCCGCAGTTTGGACAGGATGCGGGCGACATGGGTCTTCACCGTCGCCTCGCTCAGCTGGAAGCGCGCGGCGAGCTCGGCGTTGCTGCGGCCGCGGGCCAGTGCCTCCAGGACCTCCAGCTCACGCGGGGTCAGCACCGCCAGGTCACGGTGTCCCGGGGCCGTCGCCGGGTCCCCGGCCGGGGCGGCGAAGCGCTCCACGAGGCGGCGCGTGATCGCCGGGGCGAGCATCGCGTCGCCCTCGCGGACCAGCCGCACGGCCGCCGCCAGATGCTCCGGCGTCACGTCCTTCAGGAGGAAGCCGCTCGCCCCCGCGCGCAGCGCCGCGTACACATAGCGGTCGAGGTCGTACGTGGTGAGGACGAGGATCCGGGGCGCCGCGCCGCCGTCGGCGTCCGCCAGGATGCGGCGGGTGGCCTCCAGACCGTCCGTGCCCGGCATCCGGATGTCCATCAGGACCACGTCCGGGCGGGTGCGGCGGACCGCGGCCACGGCCTCGTCGCCGTCGGCCGCCTCCGCGACCACGTCGATGCCGTCGGCCGCCAGGATCATCCGGAACCCCGTGCGCACCAGCGCCTGGTCGTCGACGATCACCACCCGGGGTGCCTCGCTCACACGTCCTCCCTCGCGGACTCCCGGCCGCCGTCCGCCCCGCCCACGGCCCGCAGCGGGATCACCGCCCGGACCCGGTAGCCGCCGCCGGGGCGCCGGCCCGCCCGCAGCGTACCCCCGTACACAGAGAGCCGCTCCCGCAGACCGATCAGCCCCCGGCCGCCTCCCTCGCCCGTGCCCCCGCCCGCCCCCGTACGGGCCCGGCCGCCGGAGTCGGTGACCTCCACGCACAGTTCCTCTGGGGCGTACGTCACGACGACCGCGACCCGCGCGCCCTCCGCGTGCCGCACCGCGTTCGTCAACGCCTCCTGCACCACCCGGTACGCCGCGAGCCCCACCCCGCCCGGCAGCTCCACGGCGGCGCCCCGCACCGTCAGTTCCACCGGCACCCCGGTCGCCCGCACCCGCTCGACCAGCTCGCCGACCCGGTCGAGCCCCGGCTGCGGCGCCAGGTCCAGATCGCCGAGTTCCTCCCCGGGTACGGCGGCTGACGACCCGTCGGCCGCCGCCATGGTCAGCAGCCCCATCACGTGCCGCAGTTCGGACATCGCCGTCCGTCCCGCCGTCTCCACCGCGTGCATCGCCTCCCGAGCCTGGTCGGGAGCCGTGTCGAGGACCTTCCGTGCCGCACCGGCCTGGATCGTCATCATGCTGACGTTGTGGGTGACCACGTCGTGCAGCTCGCGCGCGATCCGCGCCCGCTCCTCGGCCACCGCCTGCCGCAGCGCCTCCTCCTGCCGCTCGTGCAGCGTCCGGGCCCGCCGCCGCCAGGTGTGCACGGCCTGGGAGGCCAGCCCGACCGGCAGCAGCACAAGGAGCGGGACGAAGCCAGGGGACACCTCGGGGACCATGTGCAGCGTCGGATAGAGCACCGCGCCGGCGAGCACGGACAGGGCCGCCGCCTTCCGGTGCGGACTGTGCACGACCGCGCTGTACGCCGCGACGAGACTCGACGCGAAGGCGAACGAGGTCGCGTCAGGCGCCGCGTCCCCCCACGCGTGCAGCACCACGGTCGCCGCCGTCACCGCCCAGTACACCGCGAGCGGGAAGCGACGTCGCAGCAGCAGCGGCAGCGCGGTCAGCACCGCCACCGCCAGCTCCCACGGCTCGGCGGGCGGCAGCACGTGCTCGACGGCGGGCACCGGACGCGGCAGGGGCACGTGCCCGGCCGGCGGCGGAGTCGGCACCTCCGGCAGCGGGGGAGGGACCGGCACCGGAACCAGGGCCGCGTCGCCGTCGCCCCCGTCGGGGCGGAGATCCACGTACGAGCGGTTCAGGTCCCCGGCCACCGTGCCGACGGCCAGGCCCACGGCGAGCAGCGCGTCCGCCGCCCACGACCAGCGGGACCGACCCGTGACTGCCTCTCTCCAACGCATCCGCCCAGTCTGCCAACCGGACCGGCGCCGGAGATCGGCCCCGAGGCGCAGCGCCGTCATCCCCGCGCGTACATCCCGGGGATGACGTCCGCCCGCGTCCGCCCGGCACGGTACGGATCTTCGTCACCACGGCCGACGCGCCCGCGACGGGCCCGCGCCTAGCGTTCCGGACCGTCCGGAGACGGCGGCGAGAGGATGCCGACGCGCCTCCGGGACCCGGCACGACCCCACCCCGACCTCCCGGAGGACGACACATGACCGACCTGACCGACAGCCCGGCGATGCCCGGGCCGCCCGCACCACCTCTCGTCGACATGCGCGACGTGAGCAGGACCTACGACGCCGACCGCGCCGTCCTGAGCGAGCTCACGCTCCAGGTCGCGACCGGCGACGCGCTCGCCGTCCTCGGCCCCTCGGGCAGCGGCAAGTCGACCCTGCTCAACCTGATCGCCGGGCTCGACCGGCCCAGCACGGGCACCGTGACCGTCGACGGCCTGCGCGTGGACACCATGAGCGAGACCGCCTCCGCCCGCTACCGGCGCTCCCGCATCGGGATGGTGCACCAGTTCTTCCACCTCCTCGACGACCTCACCGTCCGCGACAACGTGCTGCTGCCCGCCCAACTGGCCGGCGTACCCCGCGCCGAGGCCGCCGACCGCGCCACCGAACTCCTCCGCTACCTGGGCGTCGCCCGGCACGCCTCGGCCCACCCGGGCACCCTCTCCGGCGGCGAACGGCAGCGCGTCGCCGTCGCCCGGGCGCTGATGAACCGGCCGCCGCTGCTCCTCGCCGACGAGCCGACCGGCGCCCTGGACTCCGCCTCCGGCGCGGACGTGCGCGCACTGCTGCGCGAGCTGAACGCCGACGGACAGACCGTCGTCCTGGTCACCCACGACCTGGCCCTCGCCGAGGCCTGCGCCACCCGCACCGTCGAGCTGATGGACGGGCGGATCGCCCGCGACGAATCGGCGGTGGCCCGATGAGCCGTGACACCGGCGGGCGGGGGGCGACGGCCCTGGGGCGGGTGGTGCGCGCCGGGGTCGCGCGGCGACGGGTGCAGACGACGGTGACGGTGCTCACCACCCTGCTCTCGGTGGCGGCCGCGGTCCTCGCGGCCGGCCTCCTGGTCGTCTCGCAGCAGCCCTTCGACCGCGCCTTCGCCCGCCAGGACGGAGCCCACCTCACCGTGCAGTTCGACGGCACGGCCGTCACGGCCGAGGAGGCCGCGGCCACGGCGCGCGCGGCGGGCGTCACGCGGGCCGCCGGCCCCTTCGCCGTCGCCGCCGTACGGCTGCACGGGGAGGGCGCGCCGCCCGGCTTCGAGCCGCCGCCGCTCACCGTGGCCGGCCGGTCCACGGCCGATGCCCCGGTGGACCGGGTGAGCCTCGTCGAGGGCCGCTGGGCCACGGCGCCGGGCGAGATCGTCGTGGAGCAGGGCTCCCGACTGCCGTACATGCGCCCGGGAGCGGTCCTGACGGCGGGCCGTCCCGCGCACCCCGGCCCTGACGCCGTCGACTCCGCCGGCATCCCCCTCACCGTGGTCGGCATCGCCGAGTCCGTCGGCGAGAGCGCCGACGCCTGGGTGGCGCCCGCCCAGGTCGCCGCCCTCACCGGGGACCGCGCCGGCCGGCCGGACCTGCAGATGCTCTACCGACTCGACCGGTCGGCGACGGCCGCGGACATCGAGGCCGGCCGGACCGCCGTCGTCGCCGCCCTCGGCCGGCGCGGCACGGCAGGTCCGGCGGGCGTGGCCGGCAGCCAGTCGTATCTCGACGTGCGCCAGACGGCACAGGAGAACACGGCCGCGTTCATCCCCTTCGTCACCGCCTTCGCCGTGCTCGGCCTCGCCCTGTCCGTCCTGGTCATCGGCATCGTCGTCAGCGGCGTGGTGGGCGCCGCGACCCGGCGGATCGGCGTCCTCAAGGCGGTCGGCTTCACCCCGCTCCAGATCGGCCGGGCCTACGTCGCCCAGGCCCTGGTCCCGGCGGCGGCCGGCGCCGTGCTCGGCGTCGCGGTGGCCAACGCGGCGGCCGTGCCCGTGATGGCCGAGCTGGCGACGACGTACGGGACGGCGCAGGTCCTGATCCCCGCCTGGGTCGACCTCGCCGGACTCGCCGGTGTCCTGCTGGTCGTCGCCGTCGCCGCGTACGGACCCGCCCTCCGAGCCGCGCGGCTGCGGACGGCCGACGCCCTCCGCGCGGGCGGGCCCGGCCTGCCCGGCGGCGGGGACGGACTGGCCCGCCGGGCCGGGCGACGGATCGGCCGACGGCTCGGCAGGCTTCCGCTCCCGCGCGCCGTGGTCCTCGGCCTGGCGGGGATCGCCGCCCGCCCCGGCCGCTCCGCGGCGACGGGCGCGGCCGTCGCCCTCGGCGCGCTCGCCGTGACCTTCGCCGTGGGACTCGGCTCGACGCTCGTCGCGGTCAAGACGGACGGCGACCCGGACTCGGCGGCCGACGTGACCGTCCTCAGCCTCGGCCGGAGCGGTACGGAGCCCATGCCGACGAACGCCGAGCCCGCGGACCCGGCCGCGGTCACCGAGGCGATCCGCTCCTTCCCGAGCAGCGCCGCCTTCTACCGGACGGCCCCCGCCCACGTCGGCGTCGCCGGGCTCAAGGGCGGCGCGCTGTTCGTGGGCTACGACGGGGACTCCTCGGAGGGAGGGCACACCATGGTCTCCGGCCGCTGGTTCTCCGCACCGGGCGAGGCGGTCGTGCCCACCCGCTTCCTGCAGGCCACCGGGCTGTCCCTCGGGCAGACCGTCACCCTGTCGGAACAGGGCCGCACGGCCCGTCTGACCCTGGTGGGCGAGGTCTTCGACCTGGGCGGCAAGGGCCTGACCATCCGCGCCCGGGCCGCCTCCGTCGCCGACCTCCAGCTCCGCTTCCTGCCCTCCGAGTTCCATGTGCTGCTGCCCGCCGGCGCCGACGCCCAGAGCTACGCCGAGCGGCTCGACGCCCGGCTCCGTCCGCTCGGCGCCCAGGCGGCACCCGCGGAGAAGGCCCACTCCAGCGTGATCACGGCCATGCAGGCCCTGATCACCCTGCTCACGGTCATGCTGATCGCCGTCGCCGCCCTCGGCGTCCTGAACACCGTGGTCCTCGACACCCGCGACCGGGTGCGTGACCTGGGCATTCTCAAGTCCCTCGGGATGACGCCGGCGCAGACCGTCGCCCGGGTGCTCACCTCGGTCGGCGTCGTCGGCCTGCTGGCCGGCGCCGTGGGCGTACCGCTCGGCGTCGCCCTGCACCGGGCGGTCATGCCCGCGATGGGCAGCGCCGTCGGCAGCACCATTCCGCCCGTCGACCTCGACGTCTACGGCACGCCGCTGCTCACCGGCCTGGTCCTCGCCGGGGTGCTGATCGCGACGGCCGGTGCCCTGCTCCCGGCCGGCTGGGCGGCCCGTACGGACACGGCCCGGGCGCTGCGCACGGAGTGACGTCCGACGAAGGCAGCGGGCGGCGGCACTGGCGAGGTCAGGAGGTCAGGACGGGCCGTCCGCCGCCGGCCGGACCGAGACGAGGACGCCGACCTTGTCGATGCGGTGCTCCGGGTTGCCCTGCGCGTCCCGCCAGAAGTTGCCCGCCGCGTTGTCCTCCGGGGTCGCGCACGTGGAGAGGGTGATCATCGCCTCGGTGGGATGCTCGCCGGGCGAGCCCGGCACGGCGGCCCGCTGCTCCGCGAGGGAGCGGGCGGAGCGGAAGGAGGTCGACCGGGTCTCGGTGATCCGGTACTCGTAGACCTGGCCGCCCGCCGTCACCAGGACCCGGTCGCCCTTCTCGACGGAGGGCAGCTCGCCCAGCGGCCCGCCGGCCGAGAGCCGGTGCGCCGTCACCAGGTAGTTGCCGATGTCGCCCGGGCCCGTGCCGCCCCGCTTCCCGTACGGGCTCGCCGCCATGCCGCGGTCCTGTATCCGGGTGCCGGCCCGGTCGTCGGTCGTCCCCTCGTACGGCACGACCCGCAGGCCGGCGACCCCGATCGACGGTATGTCCAGCTCGGCGACCCGCGGGTGGGAGGCGGGGGTGGGTGCGGGCGCGGGGGTGGTCGTGGGTGCGGACGCCCGCGTGGGCGAGGGTGGCGCGGACGGGCGCGGGGAGGGCGGGGCCTGCCGCTTGTCCGAGGCGGCCTCGGTGTGGGCCGGGGAGCCGCCCGTCAGCAGGGCGAGCAGCGCCGCGACGACGACCGCGACGCCGGCCGCGAGAACCGCGACGAGCTTGCGAGGGTGAGCTGAACGGGGCATGGGCATCGACCACCCGGATGTCTCCCGCGGCCCGGTCGGCCGCCTGGAACCTCCAACCCTCCACGCTACGCGCCGGGCCATCCCGTGCGCGCGCCCGGCGTGCCGAGCGTGCCCGAGACCCGACGGGATGGCACGGTCGGGCAGGACGGCACGGCCGGCCGGGCGGGCGGTCGTGCGGCCGGCCGTGCGGCCAGGACCCGGAACCGGGAGCGAGACGAGGGAGCCCTTGACGAGGGAAGACGTGACGCGACAGGGCCGGTGGAGCGCCCGGCGCGGTGAGCTCGCGGCCCGCCTGGAGCAGCTGCGGCGCGACCCGTTCATGGTGCAGACCGTGCGGTCCACGGCGGCCGCGACCCTGTCGTACGTCGTCGCGCTCTGGCTCAGCAGCGAGCCGGCGCCGCTCACCGCACCGCTGACGGCGCTGCTCGTCGTGCAGGTCACCGTCTACTCCACGCTCACCACGAGCCTGCGCCGGGTGAACTCCGTGGTCGTCGGCGTGCTCATCGCCATCGCCTTCAGCGCGCTCGTCGGGCTCTCCTGGTGGAGCCTCGCCCTGATCATCCTGGCCTCGCTCGTCGTGGGGCGGCTGGTGCGGGTCGAGGAGTTCGTGCCCGAGGTCGCCATCAGCGCGATGCTCGTGCTCGGCGTCACCCAGGTCGCCGACACCGCCTGGGACCGGGTCCTGGAGACCTTGATCGGCGCGGTCGTCGGACTGCTGTTCAACCTGGTCCTCGCCCCGCCCGTGTGGGTGGACACCGCCGGCGACTCCATCGAGGACCTGGCCCGCCGGATGCGCCGGCTGCTGATCGACGTGGCGGAGGAGTTCGGCGGCGCGCCCCCGGTCGAGCGGGCGGCGGCCCGCCTCCACGAGGCGCGTCGGCTCGACAACGACGTGGCCGACGTGGACGGCGCGCTGCGCACGGCCGAGGACAGCCTGCGGTTCAACCCGCGCGTCAAGGAGGGGCTGCTCCACCGGATCGTGCTGCGCACCGGGCTCGACACCCTGGAGATCTGCGCCGTGGTGCTGCGGGTCCTCGCCCGTACGCTCACCGACCTGGCCAAGGAGCGGGAGGGCCGGGAGCTGCTGCCCGGACCGGCCGCCCTCGCCCTCCAGGAGACGGCACAGCACACCGCCGATGCCTTCGTCAGCTTCGCCGTCCTCGTCACGTCCTCCGGCAGCGAGGCGGCCGAGGCGGCCGAGTCCCGGCTCGCCGGCGAACTGCGGGCCGCCCGCGCCTGCCGGGGCCGCGCGGCCGGCCTGCTCCTCGCCCTCGCGCTGCGGGAGCCGGGCCGTTGGCAGCTGTACGGAGCGATGCTCGCCGAAGTGGACCGCGTCCTCGACGAACTCGACCCCGAACACCGGGGCCGCCGGCTGATGGAGGAGCTCGACCGGCACACCCGCGAAAGCCGCGAACGCCGCCGCAGATTCACCCTCCGCAACAGACTCGGACGCTCCCGCGAGGCCGTGCGGACCCCGCAGGACTAGGGCCTGTCCGACCCTGATCCGCCGGACAGGCCCTAGGGCCGGACTTCTCCCGCGCCCGTCGCCGTCTCGTCGGCCGGCCGCGACGATCGCCTCGCCGAGCGCCGCGAGGGAGTCCGCGAGCTGGTCCATCCACGCCGAGACGGGCCTGCCGCCGCCCTCCGACTGCAGGGCCACGAACGCGCCTTCGTAGCCGGCCATGCCGAAGGGGGCGAGGGCCTGCGCGACCCGCTCGGCGGTCTCGGCGCCCGCGCCCTCGAAGGACGAGCGGATCATGTGCTCCATGTGGGCGCGCCCCACCTCGCGGACCGCGATCACGGTCTGCCGGGCCTCGGGCGCCTCCGCCGCCTCGCGGCTCATCACGAGCACGAGCAGCAGACGCAGGAACTCCTCGCCGTTCTCCATGACTTCGCCGGTCCGGCGCAGATACCAGCGGAGCCGTTCGTGCGGGGTGCCGCCCTCGGGAGGGTTGCGCTGGGCTTCGCGCATGGCGTCGAAGAAGGCGTGCGCGCCCTGTTCCATGACGGCCGAGAGCAGTCCGGCCTTGGAGTCGAAGTGGTGGTAGAGGGCGCTCTTCGCCAGGCCGGTCTCCTTGCGGAGCGCCGACATCGACGTCCCGGCGTAGCCGCGTACGGACTTCACGCGGGCCGCCGCGTCAAGGATCTCCTGCCGTGACCGGCGGCCGCGGCGGTTGGTTCGTGTCTCCGGCGCGGGCGGCTCGATCAGACCTCCCCCACGCGCTTCTTTCTCCCTCGCTGTACGCGTTCGAGCCTGACCCACGGAGCCAGCGCATGACCCAGCACCACGACCTGGATGTCGCCATCGTCGGCTACGGCCCGACCGGTGTGATCGCCGCACTCACCCTCGCCCGATACGGCATCTCCGCCGTGGCCTTCGAACGGGACCGGGACATCCACCCCCGGGCCCGGGCCGTGACGGTCAACGACTGGACGATGCGGATCTTCCAGCTGGAGCACGCCGACGAGTTCAACCGGCTCGTCACCGACTTCGTCGTCGACAACTGACGAGCGGCTGATCCAGAGCAGGGCGTGTCGGGGACCCGTGTCAGGCGGCCATGTCAGGGGCGCGTGTCGCCGAGGTCCCGCTCCAGGGCGTGCGCCGCCGCCTCCAGGGTGGCGACCAGGGACCGCAGCCGGTGCGGGTCGTAGCGCACGCTGGGCAGCGACACCGAGAGACCGGCCAGCGCCGAGCCGTCCCGGTCGCGCACCGCCACGCCGACCGCGACCAGGCCGCGCTCGGACCGCCCCCGGTTGACGGCGAACCCGTTGCGCCGCAGCCGCCGCAGCTCCGCCCGCAGCCGGTCGGGATCCGGGCGGTCGGCCGGGCGCTCCCGGTAGCGCTCGGCGGCGTACACCTCGTCCAGCTCCTGATCGGAGAGGTCGGCGAGCAGCAGCAGGCCCGCGGTGGTGCGATGGGCCGGGAACACCATGCCCTCCCGGGAGCCGACCCGCAGGGCCTGCCCGCACTCGACGCTGGCGATGAAGCGCACGGTGTCCCCGGTGCGCACGATCAGGTTCGTGGTCTCGTCGAGGAGGTCGACGACCCGCTGCAGATGGGGGAGGGCCGCGGTCCGCAGCCGGGAGACCAGGGACTGGGAGTGCGAGGCGAGCTCGAGGACCGGGCCGGCGCGGTAGTCGCGGTCCTCGCCCTGCACGGCGAAGTCCCGGTAGACCAGCATCGCCAGGATCCGGTGGGCGGTCGACCGCGCGACGCCGAGCCGCTCGGCGATCTGCGACACGCTCGCGCTGCCCTCCAGCTGCAGGATGGTCGCCGCCCGCAGCGCGTGGTCCACGCTGGCGATGGGGTAGGGCGGCGGGGTCTTCAGAGGCTTGTCCATGACGTCTCCGACGTTCTCCCGGGAACCTCGCGGCGCGGTGCCAGTTCTGCTCTCCAGAATCTCTCGGTTCTTCACAGAAGAACAGCGCACGCTGAGGCCTGTGACACATTCCCCCCTTGCCCACGACATCGCCTCGGACTCCCCGGTGCGGCTGCAGGCCGTCGCCGCGGAGGGGCAGCCCGAGGTCACCCCCGCCCTCGAAGAGCTGTACCGGGGCTTCGAGAACGAGCTGCTCGTCCCGCTGTGGACCGAGATCGGCGACCTGATGCCGGCCCACCCGCACTCGCACGCCACGCCGCACCTGTGGCGCTGGCAGCGGCTGCGGGAGCTGGCGGACCGGGCCGGCGAGCTCGTCCCGGTCGGGCGCGGCGGAGAGCGCCGCGCCATCGCCCTGGCCAACCCCTCCCTCGGCGGGCGGCCCTTCGCCACCCCGACCCTGTGGGCGGCCATCCAGTACCTGATGCCCGGCGAGGACGCCCCCGAGCACCGCCACACCCAGCACGCCTTCCGCTTCGTCGTCGAGGGCTCGGGCGTGTGGACGGTCGTCGGCGGCGACCCCGTGCCGATGAACCGCGGCGACTTCCTCCCGCAGGCCGGCTGGAACTGGCACGCCCACCACAACGCCACCTCCGAGCCGATGGCCTGGATCGACGGCCTGGACATCCCCTTCCAGTACGTCACCGAGACCCAGTTCTTCGAGTTCGGCCGCGACGAGATCACGGACGCCGAGCGGATCACCCCCGAGCGCTCGCGCTCCGAGCGCCTGTGGGGCCACCCCGGCCTGCGCCCGCTGTCAGCCGCCCCCACCGCCCCGGGCAGCCCACTGCTCTCCTACAAGTGGGAGTACACCGACGCCGCGCTGCGCGACCAGCTGCTCCTGGAGAAGGAGGGCTTCGGCGGCACCGTCGAGCCGGGCCACGCCGCGGTGCGCTACGCCAACCCGCACGACGGCGGCGACGTCCTGCCGACCATCCGCGCCGAGTTCCACCGCCTCGCCCGCGGCGCCGAGACCGCGCCGGTGCGCGAGACCGGATCCTCCGTCTACCAGGTCTTCGACGGCTCCGGCGTGGTGACCGTCGGGGAGCGGTCCTGGACCGTCGGCCGCGGCGACCTGTTCGTCGTCCCGTCCTGGGCGCCGTTCTCCGCCCGGTCCGAGGCCGGCGGGTCCGACTCCGACTCCGGCGCCCTCGACCTCTTCCGTTTCTCCGACGCGCCCGTGTTCGAGGCGCTCAAGCTCAACCGCACCCAGAAGGACGCCTGACCCATGAAGCTCGCCACCCTCCGCACCGCCGCCGGCACCCGGGCGGTCCGCCTCGACGGCGACGTCCACATCGACCTCGGTCACGCCGACCTGGGCGAACTCTTCGCCCAGCCGGACTGGCAGGCCGAGGCCGCCGCCGCGACCGGCCCCACGTACCCGGTGGCGGGCGCCGACTTCGCGCCGGTCGTCCCGAACCCCTCCAAGGTCGTCTGCGTCGGGCACAACTACACCAACCACATCAAGGAGATGGGCCGGGAGCTGCCGAGCTACCCGACCCTCTTCCCGAAGTTCGCCGAGACCCTGATCGGCGCCGGCGACGACATCGTCAAGCCGGCCGAGACCGACGCCCTCGACTGGGAGGTCGAACTCGCCGTCGTCATCGGCAGGCAGGTGCGCCGCGCCGACGAGCAGCGGGCCGCCGACGCCATCGCCGGCTTCACCGTCATGAACGACATCTCGGTGCGCGACTGGCAGTTCCGCACCATCGAGTGGACCCAGGGCAAGATCTGGGAGGCGTCCACCCCGGTCGGCCCGTACGTCGTCACCCCCGACGAGGTCGGCGGCGTCCGCCCCGCGCTGAAGGTCAGGACGGTCGTCGACGGCAAGGTCATGCAGCAGGACGACACCGCGACGCTGCTGTTCGACCCGGTCTTCCTGGTGAAGTACATCTCCACCGTCATCACCCTCAAGCCGGGCGACATGATCGCCACCGGCACTCCGGCCGGCGTCGGCAACGCCCGCGACCCCAAGGTCTTCCTGCTCCCCGGCCAGACCGTGTCCACCGAGATCACCGGCCTCGGCGCCTGCGTCAACAAGGTCGTCGGATGACGAACAGCACCGGCACCCGCCTGGGTGCCGACATCCGTACCCTCGCCGACGCCCGCCGCTGGGCCCTGATCGGCGCCGAGCTGACCTTCGAGGCCGTCGCCGGACTCGACGACGCCGGCTACGCCGCCCCCAGCGCCCTGCCCGGCTGGACCCGCGCCCATGTCGCCGCGCACGTCGCCGCCAACGCCGAGGCCCTGTCCAACCTGGTCCACTGGGCCGCCACCGGCGAACCCACCCCCATGTACGCCTCGCCCGAGGAGCGCGCCGCCGGCATCGAACGGGGCCGCGCCCTGCCCGCCGGCCGGCTGACCGCCTGGCTGCGCGGCTCGGCGGACGCTCTGGAGGCGCGGATGGACGAGCTCACCGACGAGCAGTGGCGCCACGAGGTCGTCACCGCCCAGGGCCGTACCGTCCCCGCCACCGAACTGCCCTGGATGCGCTCCCGCGAGGTGTGCGTCCACGCCGTCGACCTGGCGACCGGCGTCTCCTTCGCCGACCTGCCGGGCGACTTCCTCATCGCCCTGTGCGACGACGTCACCGCCAAGCGCGCCGCCGCCCCCGGACCTGCCGTGACCCTGCGGGCCGGGGCGATCGGCGCCGGCTGGGAGCTGCCGGGCGAGGGCGACCCCGTCCTGGTCACCGGCGAACTCCACGACATCACGGCCTACCTCACCGGACGGGCCGCCGACCCGCGCGCGGCCGACGGCTCGCCCGCCCCCGCGTTGGGCGCCTGGCTCTGAACCCGGGCCCGCCCCGTACCCGCAAGGAACAGCTCATGAACCCTGAACCCACTTCCGCAACGCGGCCCGACGTGCTGGTGGTCGGCGGCGGCATCGGCGGCCTCGGCACCGCCTTCGCCCTGTCCCGCAAGGGCCTGAAGGTGCGCGTCCTCGAACAGGCCCCCGAGTACGGCGAGGTCGGCGCCGGCCTGCAGATCGCCCCGAACTGCACCCGCATCCTCGCCGACTACGGCCTGCTCGACGAGGCCAAGTCGCTGGGCGTCGTCCCGGAGAACATGGTGATGCGCGACGCGGTCGACTCCCGCGAGCTCACCCGGCTCGACCTGCGCGACCTGGAGCGCCGGTACGGCTTCCCGTACATGGTGATCCACCGCAGCGACCTGCACGGCATCTTCCTGCGCGCCTGCGAGCGCGCCGGGGTCGAACTCCTCAACAACCAGACCGTCGTCGCCTACGAGAACACCGAGGGCGGTGCCCAGGTCCGCCTCAAGGACGGGCGCGTCGAGTCCGCGCCGCTGGTCGTCGCAGCCGACGGGCTGCACTCGGTGGCCCGCCGCGACCTGATCGGCGACGAGCCGGTCAGCTCCTCCTACGTGGCCTACCGCGCCGCCGTCCCGATCGAGCAGGTCCAGGACAACGGCGTCGCGGCGAACGACGTCACCGTCTACGTCGGCCCGCAGCGCCACTTCGTGCAGTACGCCCTGCGCGGCGGCGAGATGTTCAACCAGGTCGCCGTGTTCGAGTCGCCCAAGGCGATCGCCGGCCTGGAGGACTGGGGCACCCCCGACGAGCTGGACGCGGCCTTCGAAGGCAGCTGCGACACCGTCCTCCAGGGCATTCCGCTGATGTGGCGGGACCGCTGGTGGCGGATGTTCGACCGCGAGCCGATCGAGACCTGGGTGCACGGCCGGATCGCCCTGCTCGGCGACGCCGCGCACCCGCCGCTCCAGTACATGGCGCAGGGCGCGATCATGGCGATCGAGGACGGCTGGGTGCTCGCCGAGCACTACGCGCGCCTCGCCGAGGCCGCCCCGGCGGGCGCCGAGCCGGGGTGGGACGGCGCACTCGCCGCCTACGAGGCCGTCCGGGTGGAGCACTGCCGCCGGATCCTCACCACGGGCCGCGTCTGGGGCGCGCTGTGGCACCTGGACGGGGAGCCGCGGCTGCGGCGCAACGCGATCATGCGGGCACGCGACACCTACGACTACTCCTTCACCGACTGGGTGTACGGCCCGACGGCGCTGACGCCGGACGAGGAGCCGGAGATGTTCACGCCGATCCCGCTCTCCTCGGCCGTCATCGAGGAGCCGGTGGCCTGACCTCCCGCCATCCGGCCGTGCCGGGTGCGACGCGATGGGCGCCGCACCCGGCCACCGGGCGTCTCAGGGCCGTCGGCGGGCGAGGGTGGAGCCCAGGGCCGTGGCCGCGGCGCGCACGGCGTTGGCGTGGGACTCGGGGCGGAAGCGCCCGACCGGGCAGGTCACGCTGACGGCGACGACCGCCGTGCGGCCGTCGGGCGCGAGGACCGGCGCGGCGACGCAGAGCAGACCCGGTCTCGACTCCTCGCGCTCGTAGGCGACCCCGGTCTCGACCGCCTTCACGAGCTGCCGGCGCAACAGACCCGGGGCGATCACGGTGTGCGGCGTACGCCGTTCGAGCGGGCCGGTCAGGACGGCCGTCCGCTCGTCCTCGCCGGCGTGGGCGAGCAGCACCTTGCCGATGGCCGTGCAGTGCAACGGCATCCGCCCGCCCGCGCGGGACGGCGTCCTGGCCTGGCGGTGCCCGCCGATCTTGGCGACGTGGACGACCTCGTGACCCTCGCGCACGCCGAGATCGTCGCCTCGATCGCCGCCAAGTCCGCCTGCCCCGGCACCCGGGCCAACATCGACGAGTTCACCGAGACGACGTCCTCGGCGATCGTGAAGGTCGGCGGCGCCGAGCGGGGCAAGGCGATCATCATCCTCAACCCCGCCGAGCCGCCCCTGATGATGCGCGTCACCGTCTTCGCCCTGGCCACCCTGCCCGAGGGCGCGGACGGCGAGACCGCGAAGGCGCAGATCACCGAGTCGGCACGGAAGATGGTCGCCGAGGCCTCGGCGTACGTCCCCGGCTACCGGATGGTCCAGGGCGTCCAGATCACCGAGATCCCGGCCGACCAGCCGGTCGAGACCCTGCTCGCGGAGGGCGCGGCCACCCGGCCGACCCACCAGGTCTCGGTCTTCCTCAGGGGCGAGGGCGCCGGCATGTACCTCCCGGCGTACGCCGGAACCCTCGACATCATGACCCCGGCCGCGGTGCGCATGGCCGAGCAGATCGCCGCCGCGAAGGAGGTTTGAAGTGAGCACCCCGACCCCGAGCATTCCCATCTTCGTCCAGGACGTCACGCTCCGGGACGGCATGCACGCCGTACGGCACCGCATCACCCCCGGACGACGTCAAGCGGATCGTCGTGGCCCTGGACGAGGCCGCCGCCTCGGGCCTCGAGCGCGCCCGCCTCACCACCCTGCTGCTGCCGGGCGTGGGCACCGTCCACGAGCTGAAGCACGCCTACGACCTCGGCGTCCGCTCCGTGCGGGTGGCCACCCACTGCACCGAGACCGACGTCTCCGCGCAGCACATCGCCGCCGCCCGCGAGCTCGGCATGGACGTCTCCGGCTTCCTGATGCTCTCCCACAGGGCCGAGCCCGAGCAGCTCGCCGAGCAGGCGAGGCTGATGGAGTCGTACGGCGCCCAGTGCGTGTACGTCACCGACTCCGGCGGCCGGCTGACGATGAACGACGCCGCCGCCCGGGTGCGCCTACCGCGACGTCCTCGACCCGGAGACCGAGATCGGCATCCACGCCCACGAGAGCCTCTCGTTCCCCGTCGCCGACTCGGTGGTCGCGGTCGAGAACGGCGTCCGCCGCGTCGACGCCTCCCTCGCCGGCCAGGGCGCGGGCGCGGGCAACTGCCCCATCGAGGCCTTCGTCGCCGTCGCCGACCTGTCGGGCTTCGAGCACGGCTGCGACCTCTTCCGCCTCCAGGACGCCGCCGCCTGGTCGGCGGCCAGGAGGACATGATCCTGGACATCGCCCTGGGACTGGCGGCGGCCCGCTGACACGCGAAGCCCGGCGGCTCAGAAGGGTTCGGCGGCCCGCAGGACGGCCTCCGGCAGGTAGGGGGACTCGACCCGGATCGCCCAGCCGCGGCGGCGGGCGTGGCAGGCCAGGGCGAGGATGTCGAGGTCGACGGCCGCATCCGGATCGTCGGCGCGGTCGGCGACCCGGTAGTAGTCGCGGTGGGCTTCGAGCGCGTCGGCCAGGGCCAGGTTGAAGCTCTCCTCGTCGCCCTCCACGAGCTGCGACAGCAGCACCGCCGGAGGCATCGCGAAGCCCCAGTCCTTGGCCTTCTCGGCCTGCTGCAGCGCCCGCTGCGCGGCCGCCTCGGGATCCCGGCCCGTCAGATAGGCGTGGAGGGCCTCGCGGTACGCGGTGAAGGCGGAGCCGTCGGGGCGGGCGAAGGCGGGCCCGGTGAGGACCAGCGGGGCGAGGTCCTCGCGTACGCCGGTGATGAGGGCGAGGGCGGTCGCCGTGTGCCAGTTCCCGGCGCCGGCCGCCTCGCCCCGCTTCGCCGGGTAGCGCAGCCTCCGGCCGTCGATGGTCACCTCCGCCTCGGTGCCCGGCTCCGCGAGGGCGACACGGAACACGGCCGCCGCCATCCGGGAGGCCAGCCGGAGGTGCGCGAGATCGACGTCCGTGATGCCGTCAGGCGTCCCCGCACGCCACTTGAACAGGCGCTCCTGATCGCCCATGACACCGCTCAGCCGCCGGACGGCGAGCGGCCTTCCCTCGGCGGCGGTGACCGCCTCCCGGACGTGCTGCTCGTACATGACCTCGGTCTGCGGATCCACCGTCCACTCGCAGGCCGGCCGCTCCACCACCAGCGGGCCCTCGGCGAGCGCGGCGACCGCGTCCGGCCGCCGGTCCCTGCCGAACCCCGCCACCCGGGGGCCCCGGGACTCGAAGCCGGTGACCAGCGCGTACGGGAGGTAGTCGGTACGGACGGCGGGCACCCAGCCCAGGGTCCGGTACGCGAGCGCGGCGAGGGCGATCGGGACGAGCGGGAGAAGGCTGCGCGGGGCGGCCGAGGGCCCGTGGAGAGCGCTGTACCCGACCAGGAGGTCGGCCAGCGCGGCGTCGAACGCGGCCTGGTCCTCGGCGGCCAGGGCGCGCAGCGTGCGCAGCGACGCGCTGTGCGGATCGTCCAGGAGGGGCTCGCCGGTCTCCCCGGCGCGGGTACGGACACGGTCCAGGGCCGCGTCCACCGCGGCGAGCTTGGCCCGCGCGCTCGGCGGGTACTCCTCCTCGTCGCCGGTGTCGTCCATGACCACGGCCGTCAGCCCGGTGGCGAGCTCCCCGAGGGGCGTTCCCTGGGCCCGCTCGGCGAACTTCTCCCGGGCGAAGTGGAACGCCTCGCCGTGCCACTTGGCCTTGTCCCTGAGGACCGACAGACACAGCGCGTCGATCCACTCCCCGGGCGTGACGCTCTCCGCCGGGGCGTCCTCACCCGGGTCGTAGCTCATGCCGAAGTTCACGTAGTCCAGGAAGATCTGGAAGCTGCAGTGCGGGTGGTACGCCGCGTAGGCGACGGCGCCGGCCGCGGCCTCCGAGGCGTCCTTGAGGGCGGCCCGGGCCTCCGGCGTGTCGAGGTCGGGCGTCTCGACCGACAGGGCGCCCAGGTAGTCGAGGAACTCGTCGGCGATCGACTGCCATTCGTATGTGGTCATCCGGCCGCCCCGCGACATGGACCGCACCTGGCCCCCGATGCGGTTCGTGAAGTCCTCGCGTGCCGCCGACACGACGGCCCCGCCCACCTGGTGACGCTCTATCCGCACTGCCCCGCTCCTTGATCGACTCTCGGGGTCAGCCTAGACGTGGGATCCGACAGCCCGGTCGCTGTCGGGCAGGGGGCGGTCGTCGACGGCGTTCTTCATGACGAGCGTGGACGTCAGGCGCTGGACACCGGGCAGCCGGGCGAGCTGCCGGTCGTACAGCTGCTGGAAGGCGGGGAGGTCGGCGGTGGCGACCCGCAGGAGGTAGTCGGGTTCGCCGAAGAGCCGCTGGGCCTGCAGGACGTGGGGGATCGCGGCGACGGCCTCCTCGAAGGCGGTGACGGTGTCGGGGTCCTCCCAGCGCAGGGTCACGAAGACGAGCGTCTCGAAGTTCAGACCGACGGCGCTCGGGTCCACGACGGCGCGGTAGCCGCGGATGGCGCCCGCGCGTTCGAGGTCGCGCAGACGACGGTGGCAGGGGGAGACGCTGAGCTGCACGCGGGCGGCCAGTTCGGTGACCGTGAGACGGCCGTCGAGCTGCAGCTCGGTAAGAATCTTCCGATCAAGGGCATCCATGGAGAAGATTCTCCCCCGAATCACGCGATCATGGGGTAAGAACGGAAACACTTTCGGGCATATCCGCCCTAGCCTTCCCATGCAGAGCAAGAAGTATGAGAAGGAACCGAGGGAACCATCGTGGACACGACGACACTGGCGGCCTTTTTGGCAGTGGACCTGCTGCTGGTGTTCACCCCGGGTGCCGACTGGGCCTACGCGATCTCCGCCGGCCTCCGGGACCGCTCGGTCGTCCCGGCCGTCGCCGGACTGATCGTCGGGCACACGGCGTACGCGCTGATGGCGGTCGCGGGCCTGGCGGTGATCGTGGCGAACTCGCCGAACGTGCTCACGGCGCTGACCGTGGCCGGCGCCGGCTACCTGCTGTGGCTGGGCTGGGGCGTGTTCCGGCAGCCCGCCACGCCGTCGGCCTCGCCGGAAGGGGCTCAGGGGGCGGCGGGGGCCTCTGTTGTGCGGACCGTGCTCAAGGGCGCCGGGACCAGCGGCCTGAACCCCAAGGCGCTGCTCCTGTACTTCTCCCTGTTCCCGCAGTTCATCGACCCCGCCACGGGCTGGCCGGTCACCGCGCAGACCGGGCTGCTGAGCACCGTGCACCTGACCGTGTGCGCCGTCGTCTACCTCGGGGTCGGCCTTCTGGCACGCACCGTGCTCGCGACCCGGCCCTCGGCCGCCCGGACGGTCTCTCGGGTCTCCGGTGCGATGATGATCGCCATCGGCGCCCTCCTGCTGGCGGAGCGCCTGATCGCCTGACGGAGCCGGGGCGGGGACCCGCCCCGGCTCACGGGGTTCAGCTCAGCGTCTTCAGGGCGGCCGCGTCGTACGGCTTGAGCTCGTCGCTCCGGCCCGCCAGGACCTTGGCCGCCCACTCCGGGTCCTGGAGCAGGGCGCGGCCGACGGCGACCAGGTCGAACTCGTCGCGCTCCATGCGGTCGAGGAGGTTGTCGAGGCTGCCGAGCGCGGCGCCCTCGCCCGCGAAGGCGCGGATGAAGTCGCCGTCGAGGCCGACCGAACCGACGGTGATGGTGGGCCTGCCGGTGAGCTTCTTGGTCCAGCCGGCCAGGTTCAGGTCCGAGTCGTCGAACTCCGGGAGCCAGTAGCGGCGGGTGGAGGCGTGGAAGGCGTCGACGCCGGCCGCGGCGAGCGGGGCCAGGATGGCCTCCAGCTCCTGCGGGGTCTCCGCGAGCCGCGCGTCGTAGGCCTCCTGCTTCCACTGCGAGTAGCGGAAGATCACCGGGAATTCGGGCGAGACGGCCGCGCGGACCGCCGCCACGATCTCGGCTCCGAACTTCGTACGGGCCACGGCGTCGCCGCCGTAGGCGTCGGTACGGCGGTTCGTCCGCTCCCACAGGAACTGGTCGACGAGGTAACCGTGGGCGCCGTGCAGTTCGACGCCGTCGAAGCCGATGCGCTCGGCGGCCGCGGCGGCGTCGGCGAAGGCGCCGATGACGTCGTCCAGGTCGCTCTGGGTCATCGCCTTGCCGGTGCCCTCGGTGCCGTCGACGCGGATACCGGAGGGGCCCACGGCCGGGGCCTCGGCATACGGTG
The DNA here is from genome assembly GCF_040681095.1 of Streptomyces sp. NPDC051909. Classification (NCBI taxonomy): domain Bacteria; kingdom Bacillati; phylum Actinomycetota; class Actinomycetes; order Kitasatosporales; family Streptomycetaceae; genus Streptomyces; species Streptomyces sp. NPDC051909. The sequence continues at coordinate 203,012 of NZ_JBFAYA010000012.1, forward strand.
CCTGGCCCTGCCGGCGCACCATGCCGATGTGCCACAGCTGCGGCACGATCGTGCCGCCCGCCTCGTGCACGGCCGCGGCGACCTTCGCCCATCCCGCGAGCTGCTCCTCGCCGTGGAACCGCGGCACCCGGTCGCTCTGGCCGGCCGAGTCATGGCCGACGTAGGTCCCCTCGGTGACGATCAGGCCCACGCCCGCGGCGGCGCGGCGGGCGTAGTACGACCGCACGTCCTCACCGGGAACACCGCCGGGGGAGAACATGCGCGTCATCGGCGCCATCACGATGCGGTTGGGGACGGTCAGGCCGTTCAGTGCGACGGGCCGGGAAAGGATCTCGGCCGCGCGGGAGGCGGGGGACGCGGTGACGGTCACAGGGACGCTCCTCAGGGCTACTGCTTGACAACCTTGATGCTTGAGAACTTCATGCAACGGGATGAAGGTAGACATCGATATTTGAGGTAGTCAAGTTTCTCCGGCTAGACTGGCTTCCATGACAGAAGCTCCTCGCACGCAAGCGCCCCGCGCCGACACGGCCCGGCTCATGGAGCTGCTCTCGGTGTCGCTCGGCGTCTACTACGGCGACTTCACCGTCGCGGCGGCGAGCGAGAACCTCACGGCGAGCCAGGGCAAGGCCCTGACCGTGCTGCGCCGGGGACCCGCCGCGATGCGCGCCCTGGCCGAGACCATGACCTGCGACGCCTCCAACATGACCGGGATCATCGACCGCCTGGAGAAGCGCGGCCTCGTGCGCCGCGAGGCGGACGCCTCCGACCGGCGCGTCAAGAACGTCATCCTCACCGCCGAGGGCGAGCGGGTCACCGACGCGATCCGCGCCAAGATGCACATCACGCACGACGGCCTGGCCAGGCTCGGCGAGCAGGACCGGGACACCCTGTACGCCCTGCTCGAACGGGTCTTCGTGGCCACGCCTGCCGACTGACCCGCCACGGCGGCGAGCTTCCGCGTGCGGTGTGGGTCTGCGTTGCTCACAGGCCGCCCCAGCGTCCGGCCGCCTCGATCAGGCGGTCGCGGACGACGACGAGGGCCGGGTTGTCGGGGGCGCCGCGGCGCGTCGCCGCGTAGAGGGTGTTGAGGGGCGGAACCTCGGGCTCGTGGAGCTGGACGACGCGGCCGGCGCTCAGGGCCGGTTCGGCGAGATAGCGCGGCAGGACGGAGATGCCTGCCCCGGCCTCGATGGCGGCGAGGACGGCCCGGAGGTCGGGGACGACGAGGGCGACCGGGTTGACCGGCCGGTGCCCGAACTCGCTGCGCCAGTAGCGGCGCACGATCGGGAGGTCCTGCGCGTACGCGACGAGGGGGAGGGCCGCGAGGGCGTCCGCGGGGCTGGTACGGAGCCGTTCGGCGCTCACGGTGTGCGCGGCGGCCGGCGCACCCACGAGGAGGAACTCCTCGTCCACCAGGGGCACGGCCAGGACCTCCCGGTGCGTCGGCCGGACGGCCGACACGACCAGGTCGAGTCGCCTGTCCACAAGAGCGGCGAGCAGGTCGTCGGCGAGCCCGAGCGTGACGTGCAGGGACAGGCCGCGCCCTGTGAGGGGAGCGAGCGCGGGCAGGACCCGGACCGTCATCGCCTCGGCCGCGCCACCGATCCGTACCGTGCCGCTCAGCGTCGGCTCGGCCTGCGCCGAGCCGAGGACGTCGGCGAGCCCGTCCAGATGCATGCTCACCCGGGCCGCGAGGGCGGCGGCCCGGGGCGTGGGGGAGACGCCCTTGCGGGAGCGGAGGAAGAGCGGCTCCCCGATCTGCTCCTCCAGCCGGGCGAGCTGGCCGGTGACGGCGGGCTGGGAGATCCCCAGGCGCTCGGCGGCGCCCGAGAGGGACCCCGCCCGGTAGATCTCCAGGAACGTGGCCAGCAGATCCAGGCTCGTCACGCGGCCCCTCCTTTCCTCGGTTGCACAGGCCGGGTTCAGACGGTGGCGAGCGCCTTCAGGACGCGCTCGGCCGTGCCGGTGCTGGACTGCGGGTTCTGACCGGTGATCAGATTGCCGTCCACCACGACGGTGTTGCTCCAGGGAGCGCCGGTCCGGATGACGGCACCCCTGTCGCGCAGTCGGCTCTCCACGAAGTACGGGCTGTTCTCGCCCAGACCGCCCTGGCGCTCCTCCTCGTCGGTGAAGGACGTGAGCGACCTGCCGGCGAAGGTGAAGCCGCCGTCCTCCCGGGTCGCGCTCAGCAGCCCGGCGACACCGTGGCACAGGGCGGCCACGGCCTTGCCCTGCGCGTCGGCCTCGTTCAGCAGCCTGCCGAGGTCGGCGTCGTGCGCGAGGTCTGTCATCGGGGCGTGGCCGCCGGGAATGTAGATCGCGTCGTAGTCGCTCGCGCGCACCTCGGAGAGCGTGAGCGGCGCGGCGAGCTGCCCCTCGATCCCGGCGAGGTAGGCGCGGAACTCCTCGGCGTCGCTCTCGGAGACGCCCCCCTGCTCACTGAGGCTGAGCGCGTCGACGGTCGGCCGGGCGCCGGCCGGTGTGGCGATGTCCACCTCGGCGCCGGCGGCCTTGAGGACCTTGTGCGAGGCGGCGACCTCCTCGGCCCAGTAGCCGGTGGGGTGGGTGGATCCGTCCGCCAGCTTCAGGGTGGTGGCGGCGGAGACGACCATCAGAATCTTCGACATGAGTGTGCCTGGCCTTGTGTCGTGTGGAGGGAAGAGACGGCGCCGGCCTCGTGGGGCGGCACCGGGAACAACCCCAGCATCCATCACGGATCATCCCTTCGCTCCTCTCCATCCATAAGATATGTAATGGATCTGAGTTGCGCACGGCTCCCTGGGCGGCTAGTGGCCGGGCCGGAGAAAGGAGGAGAGCCCGTCGAGGAGCCGGTCCACGTCGCCGTCGGTGTTGTACGGTGCGAGGCCGACCCGGAGCGCGGGGTCCGCCAGTTTCAGCGCGGTGAAGGGTTCGTACGCGTAGAACGATCCGGCCGGGGCCAGGACGTCGTGTGCGGCCAGGTGCTGCTGGGCGTCGCGGGCGTCGCGGCCTTCGAGGGTCATCAGGAGGGTCGGCGTGCGGTCGGCCGCCTTCGAGTGCAGGGTGAGAGCGTCGCCCAGGGCGTGCAGGCCCTCCTCCAGCCTGGCGCGCAGCGTCTGCTCGTGCCGGTGCAGGGAACCCAGTGAACGCGCCAGCCGCTCTCTGCGCGTGACCGCCGCGCCCGGGTCGAGCGCGGCGAGGAAGTCGACGGCCGCGGTCGCTCCCGCCAGGATCTCGTAGGGCAGCGTGCCGAACTCGAAGCGCTCCGGCACGGTGTCGGGAGACGGCAGGAGCTTGTCCGGGCGGAGCGTTTCGAGCAGCTCGGGCCGGCCGGCCAGCACACCGCAGTGCGGTCCGAGGAACTTGTACGGCGAGCAGACGAACAGGTCGGCGCCGAGGGCGGGTACGTCCACCAGGTGGTGCGCGGCGTAGTGCACTCCGTCCACGTACACCAGCGCACCGGCCTCGTGCGCCAGATCGGCGATCCGGCGGACGGGCGGCTTGGTGCCCAGGACGTTCGAGGCCGCGGTCACCGCGACCAGCCGCGTCCGGGGCGACAGCGCCCGCTCGAAGGAATCGAGGTCGAGCTCCGTCGTCGCGCCGTCCATCTCGATCCAGCGGACCGTCACCCCGGCGCGCTCGGCCGCCTGGATCCAGGGACGGACGTTGCAGTCGTGATCCAGGCGGCTCAGGACGATCTCGTCGCCGGCCTTCCAGTCCTTCGCCAGGTGGCGGGAGAAGTCGTAGGTCAGCTGGGTGGCGCTGCGCCCGTGGACGACGCCGTTCGCGGGCACGGCGAGCAGGTCGGCACAGGCGGAGCGGAAGTCCGCCACGGCGCGCTCCGCGTTGAGCTCGGACGGGCTGAGGACACCCCGGTTGGACAGCGGGCCGGTGAGCGTCGCGGCGATGGCGTCGGCGACGGGGCGAGGTGTCTGGGTCCCGCCCGGGCCGTCGAAGAAGGCGAGGCCGGTGTCGAGGGACGGGAAGTGGGCCCGCAGAGCGGGCAGGTCGATGGCCATGGCCTCAGCTTTCGGATGCGAGGAGGGAGCGCGGGCTCCTGCGGACACCGCCGGGGCGACGCGGGGGATCGGGCGGCGTGGGCCGTGCGGGCGGGGGCACGCTCGCCCGGGCGGGCTCCCTAGACTCTGGCACCGGCGCCCCGACACATAAAGCGATGGATCAAGAAGCGAGAGTTCACGATTCATGAAGTCCCAGCCCGATCTGAAGCTCCTGTCCACGTTCCTGGCCGTGGTGAACCACGGCTCCATGGCCGAGGCGGCGACGGCCCTCGGCTACGTGCCCTCGGCGGTGTCCCAGCACATCGCCGCGCTGGAGCGCGACATGGGCATCGAGCTGCTCGTCCGCCGCCCGGGCAGCCGGCTGATCCTGACCGCCGCCGGCCGCTCCCTCGCGCAGGCGGCACGGACGCTCTTCGAGGCGACCGCTCGCTTCAGGGACACCGCCGACGGCATCGCGAACCGCGAGATCGCCGAACTGCGGGTCGGCGCCTACCCCAGCGCGGTGAGCCATCTGCTGCCCGGGGTCCTGTCCGCACTCCAGGCCGGGGACCGCGGCGCCGCCCGTATCCGCCTGGTCATCGTGGAGACCCGGGAAGGCCTGCCCAGGGTCACCTCGGGTGATCTCGATCTGCTCATCGCCTACCGGTATCTGCCCGAGGACCCGCCGGTCACCTCTCCCGAGTGGGTGACCACCTCCCTGGGGTACGAGCCGCTGGTCCTCGTCGCGGGCCCACAGCCGGGCGGTCGCCCGCTGGCACTGGCGGACTGCCTGGAGAGGGGATGGACCTCGGGCCAGCCGCACCATCCCGACCGGCGACTGCTGCGACGCTGGGCCGGAGAACTGGGGATCGCCCCGGAGGTCACCCTGGAGACCGAGGACCTGCACAGCATGCTCGCCATGATCAGAGCCGGACTGGCCGTGGGCCTGATCCCGGTCACCCTCCTCGGCGAAGAGGGAGACCGGCCCACGGTCCAGCGTGTCGCCCTGCCACCCGGGTCCGCACCGCTCCGCCGCGAGGTCCTCGCGGTGAGCAGACCCGGCACCCGCCCTCCGGTCATCGACGAGCTGGTCGCCCTGCTGGCCGAAGCGCTGAAGAGCGTCCCGGCGTAGCGCCGCCGGCCATGCGCACGCTACGGCGCCTGCGCGTCCGGCCCTTGTCCGTTCGGACCGCGGAAACGGGTGAAGGACTTCGTGAGGGCCCTCAGCGGCGACGTGTTCTGCTTGGCCGCCGCCGCGGACGGCGCCGCGGGCGTCTGGGGCGTGCCGTTGCCCTTGGTCGCTTCGGCGAGCGCGGCCAGCGCCGATTCGGCGGCCTCCCGGTAGAGGTCGCAGGACGCCGTCATGGCCTCGAGTGCCTTCGCGTACCTGGTGACCATGGCCCGGGCGTGGACCAGTTCCTCGTCCGGGGTGAGCAGGTGCCAGCCCTGGCGCAGCCGCGTCAGGACCGGTTCGGCGTCGGCCGGCAGCGGCTGCGGCAGCGAGGCGAACCGTTTGATCCTGTCGAGGAACTCGGTCGGTTCCGTCCCGTCGAGGAAGATGTTGCGCACGGTGAAGTGCTCGGGGTCGTAGCCGGCGACCTGCGCGGCCGGAGGCAGGACCACGGCGCCGCCACGCGGAATCCCCACACCCAGCTCCCGCTTCAGCGCGAAGTCGGCGATCAGCGCCTGCTCCGGCGCGGCCCGGTGCTCGACCACCCGGTGACGCAGGCTCGGCGGCAGGAACGCCGTGACCGGCTGCCGCCCCAGCACGTCCGGCGTCATCGCCTCGTGCACGACGACATGGATGTACCAGCTCTGCCGGGCACAGGTCCGCAGCAGACGGCGCACCTCGTCGTCGTCCTTGGGCAGATGGTTCACCGCCCGCAGACGCACACCCGGCACCGTGTGGTGATCCCATGCGACCTGGTCGCTGTCCGGCCAGAACACGGTGGAGGGTGCGGGCCAGCCCTCCTCCCACGCCCGCTCCGCCTCGGCGGCGAGGACCCAGCCGACTCCCTCGGAGTCCGTACGACGGGACTCGGGCTCGTACGTGGTCAGTTGCGCGCGTACGGTGACCCCGTCGCCCACCCTCCAGCGCGCCTCGAACAGGCGGCGGGCGGACGGGCCGGGGTCGGCGGCCTCGTCCCGGGGAAACAGATCCGTGGAGCGGGCCGCCTCGACGGGATCGAGGTCCAGGAAGTCGTCGATCACCCCGGCTGCCTTGAGGGCGATCAGGTTGCGCCGGACGTCCCGCTCGGGCTCGGGCCCGAGGTGACGCCCACGCCCGAGCCACGCGGTGGCGGGGACGGCGGTCGGTGAAGTGCTGTTCTTGGCCATGGAACCGTTCGGTGGGTGATCGGGTCCCGACCAGTATGGTGCGTGGCGCGGGCGAGGGAAGCGGTACCCCGTCCACGCCGCCGTGAACCGAGGGTTCGGGCCCACGGCAGGCCTCTCGCACTCCTGGCCGTCAAGCGGGGCGCGGGACGTACGCCAGGCCGTGCGCGCCGCCGGCCGAGTCCGACAGCGCGCACGGCACGGGGCGGTGGACCCCGCAGAGGGTCAGAGCCCGTATGCCTTGACCACGCGCCGGGCCTGCGCGAAGAGCATGCCCACGTTCACCGACTTGCGGCAGACGACGACCGCGACGACGTCCTGACTCTCGGTCATGCGGATGAACAGATGCGTCAGATTGGCGCTGTTGACGAGGATCTCCTGGAAGTAGTGCTGCTCGTTGGCGACACCACGACGCTCTTTGAACACGTCCTCGATCAGGACCACCGTGCGCCCCTGGAACAGGTCCAGGGTGGCCCCCGCGAGCAGGTCCAGGACCTCCGGGGGGTGGCTGTCGATGGTCTCGTAGGAGAGGAGCATGCCCGTCCCCATGTCGACCACCCCGGCCGCCACGCAGTCGGGGGCCTCGGCCCGTAGCTCCTTCACCAGCCCCTGGATCGCGTCCGAGAATCCCTGCTGCACCGGATTCGTCACCACGTCGTCACTTCCTTCCGGACAGGATGGCCTCGACACGCTTCAGGACCGGCTGCGATTCGAGGTGGAGCCGCTCCAGGTCCATCCCCTCGTCACCGAGGACGACCATCAGCGCCGTATCGGCCACGGCGTAGACCGCCGCGCAGCCGGTGGTGCCGTACGCCACGGTCCTGCGCAGCGACCCGCGGCCGGTCGCGCCGGTGGTCCGGCGTGCGAGGCCGAGGCTGGCCGCGGCCAGGGCGGCGAGGCCGTTGGGTTCTATGCCGTCTTCCGTGTCGGAGGCGATGAGGATTCCGTCGACGGCCGCCAGGGCCGTGTCGGTGATTCCGGGGATCTGATCCCGGAGCCCTCTCATCTCCCCGGTCAATGCGTCATGGTCCATTCGGCTTCCCTTCGCACATGTTCGTCGCTTCCCCGAGCACTCATGGGCCGACGGCCCCCGTGTTCACCGCTCGGGTACGGCTCCGCATCCGGAGCCCCTGCAACCCGCCGCGGACTCATCCGAGACGGGACTTCATCGTGAAACCGCTGGCCCCGGGATCGCGGCACGGCAGACTCGCCACCTCGCCCACCCTGCCCGGACCATGTGCCGCACGTCGTGGTTCGAGCGCCGGGACCGACGACGGTCTCGCCGTGCCGAGCACCTCGCTCCGGCCGGCCCGCTTCAGCAGCCCCTCGGCGAGCATCCGGGAGACCTCGACCGTGACCTGGTAGACGCCGCGGCCCACCACGAAGGCGATGTCCCGTGCGGTACGCCTGCCGTTGGCGTGGAAGAGGATCTCCCTGCGATGCCGGGTCAGGTGCTCGGCCGCCCCCACGACACCGGGGCCGGCGACGACCCGCTCGCGATCGGGGAGAACGGCCTGCGGCAGCGCGGCGAGTCCGTCGACCTTCCGGGCGGCGTCGTCCAGGAGCTTGAGCGGGTCGTCCCCGCCGACGGCGGGGGCCGTCGGCGCGCTCTCGGGGAGGGCGACGCACTCGGCGGTCTCGCCCGCGACGACGGCGAAGACCGCGTCGCGGAGGGCCATCAACGTGACCACCTGCAGTTCGGCCGCCCCGATGTGGCCCCTCGCCACGAGCTCCGCCGTCGGCACGAGCATCCCGGTCGGCGACAGCGTCGCCCAGTCCGCCGCGCTGACCCGTCCGGAGCGCAGCAGCAGTGCTTCCGCCCTCGGGGCCCCCGGCGTCTCGACCGCGAACACATGCCCCTGCCTCAGGTGGAACACTCCGCCGGGCCGGCCGTGAACCCGCAGGACGAGGGTGGAACGGGCCGCCCTGCACTGAGCCAGGGCGAGGTAGAGCAGTCGGTGCCGGGCACGGTGCGGGCAGTTGCTCGTGTCCAGCAGAACCCACCCTTTCCAGGCCTGTCGCAGTCTCGGGACGAGAAATCTCGTACAGGCGTCTGGGGTGTGACACCGGCGTGGAAATATTTACCAGTCGACTGGACAAACATTCCATCAGAGACATCATGTGACAGAATCTGCAACATTACGGCGAAGTAGACCTGGTGAAAGATCGAATCAAGGGTCAGATTCGTACGAGTTCCTTCGTGCCGCGGCGGCAGACGGTCCGTCAGGGCAGGGGGGTGCGGTGCAGGTTGACGAGCAGGCGCCAGACTCGCCGGGCGATCTCGCTCGGGGTGGCTTCGATCAGACCGTGCAGCCAGTCGGCGAGCACCCCGGCGAAGGTCGCGGCCACGGCGGAGGCGACCAGGTCGGGTTCCGGTGCTCCGGCCAGGGCGCGCTCGGTGCGGCTGCGGGCCCGCAGATCCTGGTGCAGCACGCGGCCGAGGGGGCCGCTGCCGCCCGGGCTGAGCAGCTCCCGGTAGAGCCCGGCGTGCGGGGCGAGGCGCTCGAAGAAGTCCGGCAGGGCCGGCGGCGGGGTCGTGGGGTCGGGCGAGCCGCGCCACGCGTGGAGGGCGTCCACCGCCTCGCGGACGATGTCGGCGCAGGCGTCGACGGCGAGCGCCTCCAGGTCCGCGTAATGGAGGTAGAACGTCGCGCGGCCGACTCCGGCCCGGCGCACCAGCGCGGCGACGCTGACCTCCGCGAGCGGGCGTCGGGAGCATTCGTCGAGGAGCGCCTGGCGCAGCTTGGCCCGGGTCCGCTCCGTACGGGGATCGGCCGGCACGTCGGTCACCCGGCGAGCAGGACGGCGGCCAGCGCCAGGGCCCCGGGCAGCGCCTGGGCGACGAAGATGCGCCGGTTGGCGGTGAAGCCGCCGTACAGCCCGGCGACGAGCACGCAGGCGAGGAAGAAGACCTGGACCCGGAACCCGGTCGGATCCTCCGCGATGAGACCCCAGACCAGTCCGGCAGCCAGGAACCCGTTGTAGAGCCCCTGGTTCGCGGCGAGCCCGGCGGTGGCCCGGGCCATGTCCGCGTCGAAGCCGGAGAGGCTGCGCCCCGGCTTCTTCTCCCACAGGAACATCTCCAGAACCAGGATGTACGCGTGCAGCGCGGCCACCAGTGCGACCAGCACGTGCGCAGTCGTCTCCATGGGTGTTCCACTCCTCAAGAATCGATGACAGACAGGTGTCCAGAATACATGGACACCTGTCTGTGATCTCTGGACGGTTCAGGCCGGCTCAGGGGCGTTCGGCGTACTGGAGGACGCCGCCGACGGAGAAGCAGAGGGCGCCGGTGAGAGTGCCCCAGTCGGCGATGTCGGCGTTGACCAGGCTGCCGGTGTCGGGGCGGGTGTAGGCGGCGAGTGCCGAGAGCATGAACAGGACCGAGCCCAGCTGGTTCACGGCGACGATCCACCAGCCGAGGTCGCGCCGGCGGACGCACGGCCGGCCGTGGCAGATCTCGGCGAACGCGAGGTGGCCGGAGATCAGGAAGAGCACGCAGCCGATCACGTCGGGAGCCCAGATCAGCCGGTTGATCTGGTGGACGGTCAGACCTTGCAGGAAGGAGTCGAGCAGGTCGACGGCGAACACCAGGGTGCCGGCGAACAGGACGAACGCGCTGAGCCAGTCGACCCGCGTCGGCTCGTAGCTCCACCACCGCCACGGGTGGGTGACCAGGGCGCCTTGGCCTCCGGGCATGTGGCGCGGGGCGTTGACGACCTGGAGCAGTGACACATAGCCGCCGGTGTTGAAGAACAGACCGCCGGCGAAGTAGATCGAGGCGCAGGTGGTCGCGTCGCCGGAGCCGAACTGGGCGACGGCGGCGCCGGCCGCGAAGAGTGCTCCGCCGAGGACGAAGGCGGTGGCGGCGATCGCGTTGAGCCTGCGCAGCCGGGCGAGGCCGGTGTCGTCGGCAGTGGCGTGACGAGGGGCGGCCGCGCCGGGCGGGTGGACGGCGATGAGGCCGCGGCGCCGGGCGGGCCGGGATTCCCAGACGGCGGTTCCGCCGCCGGGCGGGTGCCAGGTGAGTCGGGTGGTGAACGGTCCCACACCCTCGGCGCGCTGTTCGGGCTCTCCCACAGGCCGAGACTAGACGGCCGGTCGTCCGCCGGCCGGGCGCAACGCCGCCGGTGGGGCGGAGCCGGGGCGGACGCGCGCCACCTCAGATCGAGATCAACCACACCCTGTCCGAACCGGCCGACCGTCTCTACCTCGTCCACTCCGAACCGCCCGCCGAGGACTGGTCCGTGGACACGATTCGCGACATCTTCCGTGTCGACGTCACCTGGCACACCGCGGCCGGCTGGGGCGGCGCGGACGCGGACATCGCCTTGGGCTCCTCCCGGGCGTAGCGCACCGTTTCCCCGGGCGCCGCGAGCGCGCCGCGCGGGCTGCCTCAGCCGCACTCGGACACCGGACAGAGGTCGACCCTGACGATGCCGGGGAGCTGGGCGATCTCCTTCTTCAGGGCGTCGCGCTCGGGCCCGGAGAGCTGGTCGGGGAAGCGGACGTCGAGGTACGAGCCCTCGTCGGACCCCGTTCCTGTCGCGTCTGTGGCTCCGAACGGCTTCAGCCGGTCCTTGATGTCTCCGAGGTCGCTGCTTCTGAACCATTCGGAATCGGTCTCGGCGCGAAAGGTGTGGGGCTCGGCCAGCGCGGGACCGACGTAGAAGTGCCAGGCGAAGGCGACGCAGCCCACGAGAGCCGCTGCCGTCACCGCGGCGCCGACGCCGCCGACGACCTTGGCGGTGACGGGGCGTCGGCGCGGGTCGGCGAGCGCGGCGAACAGCAGGAGCAGAGCCGAGGGCCAGAACAGGAACATCCCGAAGAAGACCCCCAGCACCCCCCATCCGAGGAGCAGGACCCCCACGGTCACGCATGCGGTGACGAAGCCTTTCGGCTCACGCAGAAGCAGCAGCGGAACCACCGCGACGAGGCACGTCACGACGAAGAACCCTCGGGAGCCCGGCATCTGGACGCCCCAGGCCGTGACGGGTAGGGCGATGGCCGCGGCGGCGGCGGCCAGCCCTCGTTGCAGTCGATGGACGACGGGTGCGGCGCGTCCCTGGTCCAGGTCTGTCATGATCTGCCCCCCTGTTATCTGAACGTGTTCAACTGAACATGTTCAACATAGTGGGCCCCTCGGGTCCATGGGAAGAACTTCGGGATTCTGCGGGCTCACCCGCCTGCGGGCAAGACGCCCTGAGCGGCTGTCGCGGTCTGTTCGGCCAGTACTCCGACGCCGCCTGACGCTTAGGTCGTCTTGCCGACTGTCTCTGGCGGCGCCGCGCCGTTCTCATCGACGGGGATGCGGAGGAGAACCGGGGTGACACCGCGACGGTGTGCCGGGTCATCCAGCGGCTGCGGCCGCTCCCGGTGATCGAGCCCCCCGCCCACCCGGCCGGTACCCGGCAACATCGCGGACGCCAGGGCCTGGTGGGACACCGCCCTGACCTCTGACGAACGGCTGAAACGCGAACGGCGGGGGCGTGAAGAGAGCGCCCCCGCCGTCGCGCGGCAGGTCAGAGTCGGAGCCGGTCCTTCACGGGCCGCCCGTCGGCCGACGTCAGAGCGACGTCGAGCCATCCGTAGGTCTCCTCCGGCAGCGTGACGTAATAGACGTCCCGTCCGGTCGTACCGGGCCCCAGCGTCCTGACGTACCTCCAGGACAACGCCTTGCCCTCGTGCGCGATCCCGGCCACTTTCGCGCCGGGGTCCGCCGCGATCATGACGTACCACTCGGCGAAACCGGTGCCCGGCCCCGCGAGCCGCGCGAGCCGCGAGCCCTTCGCGGGGGCCGCCTCTTCGGCATCACCGCAGACCACCTCGCGCGCCTGGCGGACCGATTCCTCCACCTGAGCGGTGCAGACCTCGTTCTTGGAGGTCTCCCACAGATAGAAGCGGTAGCCGGCCGCCTGCCGGGCCAGGCTCACCCCGGCACGGGTGACGGTCCCGTGCTCGGGCCCTGGCAGGCCACCGACGTACGACTGCCAGCCGTACTCATCGTCCGGTCCCGCCGTCGGTCCGCCATCGGGTGAGACGCCGGGTGAATTGCTCGGCGAGACACTCGGCGAGGTACTCGGCGAGGAGACCGTCGCGCGGGGCGAGTCGGCGGACGGCTCGCAGCCCACGAGCAGCACACCCACGAGCGCGAGCCCCGCCAGCAGGGCGGTCCTGGTGCTCAACATGCCGGCGACGAGCATGCCAAGGTCCGGAGGTTCACCATGTTCGGCGGGTCGCTCTTGAACACATGGGGTTCGTAGGAGTGCACCTCGAACGCCGTCCAGTTCTTCGTGCTGATCCTGCCTCCCTTGTGGTAGTACACGGTGGTGTACTGCTGCAGATAGCCGGCGGGCACGAGCCCCACGTGCTGGCCGGCCTTCCAGTCCACCTGCTTCGCCTGGGCGATCGTCGTGGTTCCCGCCTTGGAATCGGTGTCACCCCACTTGAAGCCCTTGGCGACCTTGGCGCCGACACCGACCTTGGCCTCGGCACCGGTACCGAGGAAGCCCGCCGTGACCGTGGTCTCGGCGTTCACGGAGAGCTCGAAGTCCCACGAGTCGGAGAACTCCTGGGTGGCCGACACCATGTCGGCGTAGGAATAGGTGAAGATCTCCCGGTACCCCGTGCTCACGGTCCTGACGTTCGCACCCGTCGAGTAGTCCGTCCAGCTCATCGTCCCGCCGTGCACCGTGTAGCTCTCGACCACATCGGCTCCTCCGTCCGGCACCACGACCCCCTTGGGGAGTTCCACCGGCTTCGCCGGCTTCAGGGGGACACAGCCGTCGCAGTAGTGGGGCGCGGCGTTGCTGCCGCCACCGCCGCCGCCACCGCCACCGCCGCTCGACGGCGTCACCTTCCCGGTCTTCGGGTTGTAGCCGACCGCTTCCTGCTCCTTCTTCGAGCAGTACTTCAGGTCGTACAGGCACGAGTTCGGAGGTGAGCCGATCTCCGTGCCCGCCGGGTCCGACAGCGTCACCGGGTTGTTGTTGCTGTAGACGTACGCGTTGTGCTGGCGCGGGTCGTCCGTGACGAACAGCGGGTCCACCGAGACGAAGCGGCCGAGCGCCGCGTCGTACTCGCGGGCGCCGAGGTGGACCAGGCCGGTCGCGGTGTCGTTCGTACCGCCGACGAAGCCCTTGTCGCCGGTCCAGCCGGCCGGCTGGGTGCCGCGCGGGGCGCCGAAGATCGTGGACTTGCGACGGGTGACCGTCTGGACCGCGTCCGCGGTGATCTGCGTCGTGCCCGTGCCGTGGTGGTCGGAGAGCGTGAACGTCAGCTTGCCGCCCGTCCGCACCGCGATGGTCCTGTCACCGGCGCCGTAGTATCGGGTTCCGGTGAGCACCCCCGCCTTGCTGAGGTGGAGTTCGTTGCCTCCGGGGAGGTACAGCGTGGTGCCGCCGGTGTCCTTCGCGACGACCCGCTGGCCCTCGGTGTCATAGATGTAGGACGCGGTCTCCGTCGTGCCCTCGGTCACGGAGCCGAGGTGCCCCTGCTCGTCCCAGTGCAGGGTCTGCTGGGCGGCGCCGCCGATCGTGCGGGTCTCGGTGTTGCCCGCGGCGTCGTAGGTGAAGTTCTCCTCGTGCGGTTCGGTGCCGGTCTGGGTGACCTTCGGCAGCATGTGGGTGCCCGCCGCCGGCGCCGCGTAGGTGCGCAGCGTGTCCGCGCTCGGCCCGGAGGACGTGGTGTGCCGGGTCTCCGCCGTGCGGTTGCCCAGCGCGTCGTACGCGTACGACGTCCAGTACGCGTCCTGGCCGCCGACCACGGAGGCCGAAGGCGCGGAGGCGCACGCCGCACCGGTGTTGGTCCAGGCCTCGGTGATCCGGGCCAGGGCGTCCAGCGCGAAGCACTGGGTGTCCGTGGTCCGGGCCGCGTCCTGGCCGAACGCGGTGGCGACGGAGGTGACGTTGCCGGACGGGTCGTAGCCGTAGCGGGTGTCCTCGACGCGCTGCGGAGCCGCGTCCCGGTCGGTGTACGTCTCGGTCAGTGCCCCGGTGTGGTCGTCGTAGACGTTGGAGACCATCACCTTCTGGCCGAAGGAGCCGAAGTCCTGCCGGACGGCCCGGCCGTAGTGGTCGTACGTGCTCGCGGAAAGGAGCGCGTCCGTCCCGGCACCCACCGTGGCGAGCAGACCCGCCACCGGGGTGTACGTGTTGGCGACCTTCTCCGCCGGCAGCCCGCCCATGGCCGGCTGCTGGGTCCACATCACCTGCCCGGTGTTGAGGTTGTAGGAGGTCGTCCACTTGTACGTGCCCGCCAGCGCGCCCTCCCGGGCCGGGACGGTCAGCTGGGTGAGCACGGGCTTGTAGAGGCTGTTGTAGGCGGTGACCGCCGACTCGTAGGCCTGGCCGTCCACCCAGCGGGTCGACTTCGACAGCTGGCCCTTGGCCACCGTGTCGTACTCCCAGGACGACAGGAGCGTGGTGCCCTTCTTCACGGCGGTCTTGCGACCGAGCTCGTCGTAGTCGGTGTGCAGGGTGATCAGGCGCGCGTCGGTGACGTCGACGGGGCGGTCGCCCACGTCGTAACCGGTCCTGACCGTTCCCTTGTCGGGGTCGTCGATCAGCGTCTGACGGCCGCGGACGTCGTAGCCGTACGACCACGCGGCACCGGACGGGTCGGTGAGCCGGTCGGCGCGCCCCTTCCGGTCGAAGCGGTAGAGCGTCGACTGGTACTGCGTACGTGCGGCGTCCTTGTACTGCCGCAGTTCGACGGTGCGGCCGAGCGCGTCGACGACCGCCGTGGTGGCGATGCCGCCCTTCGGCGGGACGACGGTGGTCGTGTCGCCGGTGTACGTGGTGGTGGTGCGCCGGGTCTCGTCGCCGAAGCGCCGGGCGACGACGGCCGTGACGCGGCCGGCGCCGTCGTACTCGGTGTCGGTGGACGCCGGATACTCCAGCTCCCGTCCGGTGACCAGGACGGGCTCGGCCGCACCGGTGGCGTAGTACGTGCCGGAGGCCCGCCAGACCTGGCCGCGGGTGTCGTAGAAGTTCTCGGTGACGAGACGGCCGGACTGGTCGGGCGAGGTCTGCTGGGTCTGCCGGTCCCGCAGCAGGCCGTCGTAGAAGGAGTAGGAGGTCTTGTACTTCGAGTCGTGGCTCAGGGACTTGGTGGTGACGACGATCGGGCCGTCGTTGCGCACCTGGTACTCGAAGACGAGGTTCGGGGAGTCGGGGTAGGTGACGGCCGAGCGGGTCGGCAGCCAGACCCTGGTCTTCCGGCCGAGCGCGTCGTACGCGGTCGTGGTGATCTTGCCGTTGGCGTCGCTCACCTGGGTCGGCAGACCGCGCAGCGGGTCCATCGTGGTGGTCGCCGCGTGCCCCCGCGGGTTGGTGACGAGAACGGACGTCGGCACCTCGCCGGTGGCCGGGGTGTACCTGGTCGTGGTGACCTTGCCGTAGGCGTCCGCCGCCGACAGACCGCGACCGTAGAGGTCGAAGTCCGCGACCGGGGTGCTGGACACGACGTCGTAGCCGGAGCCGGCGCCGTTGATGCGGTCGGTCTTGGTGACGTCGCCCTTGGCCGGTGCCGCGCCGAACGCGCCGCCGTCGTAGGAGGTGCGGACGTCGTCGATGACGTCGGCGGGCCGCGAGACGGTGCCGCCGCAGGGCACGGCGACGGTCTCGACGCGGCTGACCTTGTCGAGGATGTGGGCCGTGGTGTTACGGACGTAGCTGGTGGTGACGCACTTCTCGTCGCCGGTCTTCGTGGTGTCGCCGGTGGACGACTCGGTGGCGACCATGCCGTAGGAGTCGAAGGTGCGGGCGATCTCGGTGGTGCGGGTGCCGCCGGTGACCGTGGTGCGGGTCTGCTCCTTCTCCGTGCCCGTCCTGTACGACTCGAGCGCCGGCAGACCGGTGCGGGTCCGGGACGCGACGAGCGCGGAGCGCCACGGCGTGTAGGAGGTGGCGGTGACCGGCTTGGAGGTGTCGTCGCCGACGTACGTGACGGCCTCCCGCTTCAGGCCGGCGAACTGCTCGCGGTCCGTGACCCCGACGCCGGCCGAGTCGGTGACGCTCTTGCCGTCGAGACCGCGGAAGTAGCGGCTCTCGGTGAGGGTCCGCGGGTCTGAGCCGGCACCCGTGCGGGTCTGGACCCGCCCGTAGCCGCGGGACACGGAGTAGGTGCGGTCGTCGGCCTCGGTGATCTCGTCGGTGCTCTTGGTCCAGGCGGCACCGCCCGGATAGGAGTAGGTGGTCACCTTGTCCGGGGACTCGACGAGGTTGTCGCCCTCGACGACCTGGGTGGCCACATAGGAGTTGAACCAGTCGAGCTTGGCGTCGTAGCCCTCGTACGCCCACTTCACCGGGTAGCAGCGGGTGGTGTTGGTCGCGTCCGCGGCCGGGAGCGTGGTGACCGTGCAGTCCGGCTGGGAGTAGGTGACGCCGATGGTGCCGCCGGTCTCGGTGGTGATCTGGTAGAGCCGCAGTCGGATGAACGGCGCGAGGCCGTCACCGGTCTTGTCGACGCGATTGGCCTTCTGCTCGCCGGCGAACGTCACGGGCGGGAGCGCCACGCTCCCGCCCGCCTTGCCGGTGCGCTGGATCGACTTCAGCCACATCGGGGTGGAGATGCCGTCACCGGAGGCCGGGAAGTCCTGCGCGAGGGTCCAGGTGTCGACGTCCTTGAAGACACCGCCGGTGAGGACCTTCGTGGTGATGGACGTCAGCCGCTTGCGGGACCAGAAGGTGGGCGAGTAGTTGTCCTTGCACTCCACCCCGTCCTTGCAGTAGGCGTCGAAGGGGACGTCGGGCCAGTTCCCGGCGTTGGTCTCGTCGAAGGTGCCGCACGTGGTCAGGCAGCGATCGGTCACACCGAAGTCCACCTGCCCCATGGCCTTGCCGGTGTACACCGCACCGGAGCGCAGACCGTAGTCGATGTGGTCCAGCCAGCCGCCTCGGACGTACGGGGTGGCGGTGGAGTCACCGGTGGTCTCGGAGACGTTGCGGCCGTAGTTGTTCTTCTCCGTGTTCCAGTAGTACGCCATGGCGTTGCCGTGCGGGTCGACCACGTAGTCGAGCTGCCACCGCCAGGCCTGCTGGCACCAGCCGGCGGCGAAGCTCGCGTTGTAGCAGGGCTCGCCGGACTGGTTGCCGAACACCGGCATGGTCCAGGCGGAGTTGGTGACCGGGTCGTCGGCCGCGGTGCCGTGGTCGCTCCATCCGGGCAGCCGGTTCAGACCGAAGTAGTACTGGGTACCGTCGGTGGTGGTGACCTTCCAGTGCTCACCCTTGCCGTCGACACCGTCCGTGCCGCCGTCGCCATTGGTGGCGCCGGTCAGCTTCTCGACCTTCTCGCCGGAGTCGACCGCCGGGTGCCAGCCCTTGCCCGCCTCGTAGACGAGCTCGGTCGACTTGCCGCCCAGCGACAGGGTGGCGTTGTCGTTGAACCAGCACATGTCGCCGACGCGCGTGGTGTTGGTCGCATCGGTCTTGTCGTCGTTGCACGACTTGTAACGCCGCTCGATGAAGCCGGGCTCCCAGTTCCAGCCGTCGCCGATCCACGACGGCTGGTTGTTGGAGGCCGCGGTCCGGCCGTCCACCGACTGGGAGTTGTAGTCGAGGGAGATCGCCGGCTGTATGCCGCCCGGGACCTGGGGCACGTCGATCGGCTGGGACCAGGCGAAGGCCCCGGTCGACTCGCCCGCGCTCCACGTTCCGGAGGACTGGAGGCTGGTGGCCTTGTAGTCGCCGGAGGAGCTCTCGGAGCCCGCCGTCGCCGCCAGCACCGTCGCGCCCGACAGGGCGAGCGGCGCGGACAGGGTGCCCGCCCGCACATCGTTCGTGGTGGCCAGCGGCTTCTGGATCCGGCACGCGTCCTTCTCGGGCGTGGTCAGCGCACAGGCCGGCAGCTGCACCAGACGCAGGCGTGCCGCCCAGTCACCGCCGTAGGCGCCCTTGAAGGAGTTGTAGTCGACCTGGACCCGGGTCCGGGCCGGCTTCGTCGCCTTGTCGGACCGGCCCACCGACAGCAGCAGCCCGTCGACGCCCGCCCGACGGGCCGCCTGCCGCTCCGACACCCTGACCTCGACCTTGGTGGCGGTCGGTGCGGGGCCGGTCGTCCCGGCGTCCGTCAGCGCGATCCTGACCGGGAGGCCGCCCGCCTTGACGGCTTCGGGGGCGGCCTGCCGGGCGGCCGTCGCGCGGCGTGCCGGGGGCAGGCTCACCTCGGCGGAGCCGGCGCCCGGCCAGACGACCTCGGGGGCGCCCTTCCAGGAATGAGCCGACGCGGCGTCGGCCTTCTTCTTCGTGCCGCCGATGGGTGAATTCTTCACCGCAACAGGTTCGGGCTGATGCAGTCCCGGAAGAGGATTTATCTCTTCCGGATCCGCCGCCACGGCTTGCGCCGCAGGCAGTACGCCCATCGTGACCGCAACTGCCAGAGCAGCAGCGGAACCACGTATCCGTCTCACTCTCACACCTGACCTCTCGATGCCAAGCGAAAATGTCGCCGAACGCTAACAGTGCACCGGGAAATCCTGTCTGCCATTTGAGGTAGATCTGAGATCTCCGGTAATCAGAATTGCACTCGCAAAAATAAGGGCGGCTCGGAGCGCGACGCACTCCGAGCCGCCGTCACGTCACCCGTGAATCAGCGGGTTCAGTTCTGCTGCTCCATGAAGAGGGCTCGCTCGCGAGTCCAGCCTGTCGCGGCCGACCAGCTGCCCACCGGCGCGTTGAAGTCGCCGTCCGCCCGGGCCGTCCAGGTGAACATGCGGACACTGCCGTCGTCGTAGCCGTAGAAGGCGCCGAAATCGTCGCGTCCGTCACCGTTGTAGTCACCGGTGACGATCTTCATGTGATTCCGCCACCAGGCGCCGGCGCCCACGGTCCACGCCTCGTTCGTCGTGGTGAAGGTGCCGTTGGCGTTGCTCGGGAACGTCCAGATGCCGTCGTGACCGTCCGCGTAGTCGTACCAGGCGGCCAGATCGTCACGGCCGTCGCCGTTGAAGTCACCGGCGCTCATGCTCGTACGGGCCCAGTCACCCCAGTTGGTGGTGTACCACGAGGCCACCGGGACGAACTTGCCGTCGGCCGTGGCGCTGAACGTCCAGATCTTCTCGCTGCCGTCAGCGTAGCCGTAGAAGGCGGCGAGGTCGTCGCGTCCGTCACCGTTGAAGTCGCCGGTGACGGTCTTGGCACGGGACTGTGTCCAGCTGTTGAGGGCGGTCCAGTAGCTCACCGGGCTGTTGAAGCCGCCGGTGACGGCGCTCTTGAACACCCAGATGGTGTCGTGCAGGTCGGCGTAGTCGTACCAGACGGCCACATCGTCACGGCCGTCGCCGTTGAAGTCACCGCTGTACGGCGTCATCCGGCTGTAGGTCCACTTGCCCGGAGGCACGTTCCAGGACTTGAACGGCCAGTTGAACGTGCCGTCGCCCTTGCCGATGAAGGTCCACAGTGCGACGCTGCCGTCTCCGTAGCCGTAGAGGACCGCGACGTCACCGGTGCCGTCACCGTTGTAGTCACCGGTCAGGCGCTTCGTGTTCCCGGCGAACCAGTTGTCCGGCGACACGTTCCACGCGTACTTCGGAGCCTGGAAGGTGCCGTCCGAGTTGGTCGCGAACGTCCAGATGCCGTCGTGACCGTCGGCGTAGTCGTACCAGTTGCCCATGTCGCTGCGGCCGTCGGCGTTGTAGTCGTGCCGTAGCGAGGATCCGCTCGACCAGAGCGACTGGCTCTTCACATTGAAGACCACCAGGTCACCGCGGTCCTGGAGCATGGCGTAGCCGCCGGCGGCCGCGGTCTTCGTCTCCCAGGCGACGGTGACACCGTCGGCCTTGAGGACCACCAGGTCGCCGTCGTCCCGCATGTGCGCGGTGGCGCCGACGTTGCCCGCGGTCTTCGACTGCCACAGGACCTTGCCGGCCACGGACGTGACGACGAGGTTGCCGTCGTCCTGCATCGTCAGCTTGGCCGAACGGGAGCTGAGCGACTGCCCGGCCGCCAGGGTGGTGCCGGTGGGAATCCTCGCGCCGCCGACGATGCCGTCGATGACGAACGCCGCGCCGAAGGACTTGTTGTCCGTGCCGGGGACCTTGCCGTACCAGCCGAGCATCGTGTTGTCGGTCTTGCGGGCCCACAGGTCCGCCAGGCCGTCGCCCGTGACGTCGCCGACGGACCCGATCGCCGGGTACGCGTAGGCCTGGTAGCCGACCGCGATCTTCACGCGACCCGCCGTGTTGCCCCAGGTCGTCGGGTCGAGGTGCCCCTTCGGGCCCTTCTGGCCGTACGAGCGGTAGATGTCGCCCGTGGCGTTCTCGCGCATCCACAGGTCGGGGACCTTGTCGCCGTTGACGTCGCCCGGGGCGATCACGGTGAACCTGTCCCAGTCGCCTCCGCCCACGAGCACCGGAGCGCTGGTGTTGCCGAGGTCCAGGTCGTGCGTGGCCCGGTTGCCGTAGTAGGCCCACAGGAACTTGCCCTGCTTGACCAGCAGGTCCGGCTGGGAGTCGCCGTTGAGGTCGCCCGGTGCGACGATCTGCTCGGCGTTGTACCAGTGGTCGTCGCCGGTCCAGCTCTCGTCGTCGCCGAAGCAGCCGAGTTCCACGTCCACCACGGGGCAGGACACCGTCAGCTCGGTGCCGTCGCCGTTGATGACGCCGCGGCCGTTGTTGTCGTACGTCCACAGGCGCTTCTTCTTGGCGACGTCGTCGTACTCCAGCGCGACCAGGTCGTTGTAGCCGTCCTGCGTCCAGTCGCCGCGGGACTCGACGTCGGCGCCGGTGAAGTACCTGCCGCCGTTGGTGGCCGCGGCGAAGGTGGCGTTGCCCTGGCCCGCGTAGGTGAGCAGGGTGCCGTTGGAGTCGACGTTCCAGATGTCGCCGTTGTTGTCGCCGTTGAGGTCGGCCGGCAGGTCACGCGTCGCCGAACGCGTGGCGTAGTAGACGTACGTGGCGGTGTCGGACCGGTTGCCCGTCTTGTCCACGCTGTACGCGTAGACGAAGTGCGGGCCGTAGCCGGGCGGGGTCACGGACGCCGGGACTCCGGGCAGCGCGTCGTTGGGGTCCGGGTCGTAGTCGGTCCACCAGACGTAGTGGTCCACGTCGGTGACGCCGTTGGCGGCGAAGGCGAACTTGCCGGTCTCGCGGGCCTTGCCGGTCACCGCGGGCCAGCCGTTCTCACCGTTCGGGAACTGCTCGTTCACCGAGGTGATCACCGGCGGCCTGCTCGGCCGGGTGCGGTCGATCGAGAACTTGCAGGTGGCGGACCAGCCGGAGTAGGCGTTGTCCTGGTCCTTGGCCCGCGCCTTCCAGGTCCAGTTGCCGGTCGGCAGATCGGCGTCCGGGACCACCCAGGTGGTGACCTTTCCCTTGTTGGCGGGAAGGACCATCGTCTTCGTCGGCGTGGTGTCCCCGGCCTTGATCAGCTGGAACTCGGCGGTGAGGTTGCCGCCGTCCTTGTCGTCGAAGGTCGCGTACAGGCTGACGCGGGTGTTGCCGATCAGACCGCCGGACGCGCACGAGGTCCTGGGGTTGGTGCCCAGGCTCCTCGGGGTCTTCGGCGGGTTGTTGTACTTCGTCTCCAGGACCGCGGTCTTGGGGTCGAACTTCTTCCAGCCGAAGGTGTCGGTCTCGTCCGAGGCGTAGAGACCGAAGGTGATGTTCGACCAGCCCTTCGCGGCCGCCTCACGGATCTTCGCCGTCGTGTCGAACTCCAGGTTGCCGGCGGCGCAGTCCTTGCTCCAGCCCTTGGCGTCGTTGACGGTGTCGAGCGGGGCCGTGCCCTTCTTGCCGGGCTGGTTGTTCCACGTGGTCTTCTTCGAGATGGCCCCGGTGTGCCACAGCTCCACCGGACGGTCCTGGCACGACCAGGACCACGTGTTGCGGATCCGGAAGACCGAGCTCTTGATCTGCGCGTACCTGGTGTCGCTGGTGTCGAGCTGCACGAACGACCGGGAGACCCGGTTCGAGCCGCCGGACTCCGCCTCGTAGCCGACCCGGACCGGGTCCTTGGTGTTCCAGAACGAGGTGTTCGGGTACTGCTTGTAGACCCGGGTCCAGTTCTGCTTCTCGCCGAACGCCCACGACGGGTCGATGTAGACCGGGTACTGCGTGTCCGCGCCGGTCAGCAGCGCCTGGTCGGGCTTGATCTCCAGGGTGTCGCCGGTCACCGTGGTCGGCATCTGCGCGTCCTGCGCGCCCGGCGCGGGCTCGAACACGTCGGACGGCGCGGGGGCCTCGCCCTCGGTGAGGGCCGACGCGGTGAAGGCGGTGCGCGTCGCGGTGGCGGGCGCGGCACCGCCGCTCGTGGCGGAGGTGGAGTCCCACATCAGCGGGGAGGGGCTGGTGAAGACGGTCTGTCCGGCCGGGTTCACCGCGCTGACGCTGCCCGTGTCGGCGTCGGTGCTGACGGTGAGACCGACGGTGTCCAGCTTGTACTTGAGGGACGCCAGCTCGGGATTCTGGGCCGCTTCCGCGGTCTTGACCACGAGGAGCTGGGAGAAGCCCTCGATCTCGGCCTTGAGCTGGAGGTCGACCCCGGGCAGGACCTCGGCGTACGTCGCCACGTTCTCCGCAAGGGTGGGGGCGGGCAGCGGCTTGGGCCAGGTCAGCGAGAGGGTCCGGCCGTCCTTGACGCCGGTGAGCAGCGGACCGGTGCCGCCGCCGGAGAACGTCACGTCGACGGTCGACGCCTTGGGGGCGACCGCCCCCGTCGGGGTGACGGCCAGGGTGGCGTCCGTGGGGACCCAGGCCCCGTCCTTCAGCAGCCGCACCGGGGTTCCGTATCGCTTCACGGACCAGGTTCCGTCCGGCAGCGCCCAGGTGTCGGTGGACTCCGTGCGGGCCGAGACCAGCTCGTAGGGCTGGGCGGTGGCCGCGGCCTGCTCGAGCGCGAAGTCCTCCTCGCTCTTCGAGCCGTCGGCGACGGGGTCGGAGGTGGTCACGGCGGCTGCCGTGGGCGCCAGACCGGGCAGCGCAAGAAGACCGGTGGCAGAAATTGCAGCTGCAAGCACAAGGGACATTCCGCGCACCGTCCCACTGCGCCTTCTTGGTCTGGCGTGATGCGGTCTTATCTCAAACACGTATGCCTCTCAAGGTTCGATAAACGACCTGGGCTCTGCGCGTCCAGAGTGGCAGCTCGGACTCGTCAACTCATCGCTGTTGAGCATAAATTGAGCTGCGGTCCGACTCCTCCGTCAAGATCTGCTTTGCCCGGTTTCCATTTCTGGGCGCCTTTTGAATCCCATTCAGCCCAGGACGGGACGTCCCGCCGAGAACTTCGAATTCGGTGGGCAGATGGTGAGAGCGGCTGTCATGGTGTCCCGCGTACTCGCGTACTCGCGTACTCGCGTAGTCGTGGGCGTTCCGCCTGGTCGGCCCCCGTACCAACGCCCCAGGAGCGCGCAGCAGGTCAGTGGGACGGGTTCCCGGGTGCCGAGGCATGAGTGGGCGCGGGCCTCCCGGCGAACGCCGAGTTCACGAGCTTGCGCCTGAAGTTCACTTCTTCTCCTGGTCAGAGAGTGCTCAGCACCGACGGTGCTCGCGCGGCGGCCCCCATCATTCCGGCCCTCGGGCCCCCTTTCTATGCCGAGATAGTGCAGATAATCAGCAGCGCTCATACGCCCGTTGTCCTGCATCGGCCGCTCTCGGGGCGATCTTGGCGCCGGTAGGCTCGGTGGGCATGACACGGGTTGCGGTGGTGGGTGTGGGGGCGGTCGGCGGCGTCGTGGCCGCGGGTCTGGTGTCGGCCGGGCGGGTGGGGGTGACCGCCTGTGTGCGTTCGCCGCTGGGCGGGTTGCGCGTCGTACGGCCCGACGGGTCGGCCCTGGAGACGTCGGTTCCCGAGGTGACCGACCCCGCCGAGGTGGCGGTGGTGGAGTGGGTCGTGCTGGCGACCAAGGCCCATCAAACGGCCGCGGCGGGCCCGTGGCTCAGCCGGCTGTGCGGTGCGGGCACCCGGGTCGTGGTGCTGCAGAACGGCGTGGAGCACCGTGAGCGCGTCGCGCCGCTGGTCGGCGCCGCCCGCGTCCTTCCCGCCGTGGTGGAGATCTCGGCCGAATCGCGGAGCCGCGGTCACACAAGGCTGTTCGGCCGGCCACGGCTCACCGTGCCCGAGGGGGATGACGGCGCCGACTTCGCCGACCTGTGCCAGGGCAGCGGGATCGAGGTCACGACAGTCGACGACTTCGTCACCGCCGCCTGGGCGAAACTGTGCCTCAACGCGGCGAACGGCGCCGTCACCGCGCTGACGATGCAACGGATGCCGGTCTTCACCGGTGCGCGCATCGCCCAGCTGGGCCGGGCGCTTGTGGAGGAGGCGCGGCAGGTGGCCGCCGCGTCGGGCGCGCGCCTTCCCGATGACCTGGCCGACCAGGTCATCGCCCGGTTGCGAGCCATGCCGCCGGAGTCCGGCAGCAGCATGCTGTGGGACCGCCTGGCAGGCCGGGAGATGGAGTACGACGCCCGCAACGGCGCCGTGGTGCGCGCGGGCGCCCGCCTCGGCATCCCCACCCCGTACAACGAGACCGTCACCGCACTGCTGGAAGCCGTGAGCGCACCGGGGACCGCTTCATAGCGCCCCCTGCCCGAGGGGAGGAACCCGTTCATGACTTCGACCCACGATCCCTTGGCATCTCCCCCTGCGTTCGGCGCACGTCGCCGTCACACACGGCATCCCGTTTTCGCCGTGGGACTCGTCGTACAGGTCCGCTTCGCCCCCGTCCTCCGCCCGGATCCGGGAGAAGCCCTCCTCCGGACCGCCCGCCACCACGTAAGCCTCCGTCACCTGCCGAAACAGTTCGGCGGTGAGGGGGAGCAGGCCTCCTCGACACCGTCGTCACCCGCACACTCACCACGATCCCCGCAGAGAGAGGCGCGCTGCCTTGCCCCACGAAAAGGAACACCAGCGGGAGCACCTGAGAAGGGAATCCCGGGTGCGCGGCATGATGCTCGGCCTGGCGCTCGGGGACACCCTGGGAGCGGCCCGGGGCAGGCTGCAGGCTGACGGTCCGCTGCGGGCCGGCGTCAGCACACAACTGGCCTGCTTCACCGCCGAGGGCATCATCCGTGCGCAGGTGCGCGGAAACCACAAGGGGATCTGCTACGCGCCGGGGGTGGTCCTGCACGGCTACTGCCGGTGGGCCTTCCTGCAGGGCATCGAGGCGGAGAAGATGCGCCGCCGCTGGGCTTCATCCGGCGGCGCGGTGTGGCCGGACGGCTGGCTCGCGGGTGTGCCCGCGCTCGCCGAGCGACGCGGTAGCGCACCGGCGACCGTGACGGCCCTGGCCCGGATCGAGGAAGGCCTGGAGCGGATGGCCACCACGAGCCGAGGCTGTCACGCACTGACCCGGACTCTTCCGGTCGCGGTCACCGGGATCGGAGGGATCGCCCAGGCCGGCGCGCTCGCCGCCCTCACGCACGGCGACACGGCCGCGCAGGCCGCCACCGTCCATGCCGCCGTGCTGGCCCACCACTGCGGAACGCGGCCCGTCTCCCCATGCCGGCGGATCCGCCCGGGAAGCGTTGCGCGCGGGGATCACCGCCCTTCCGTCCGTCGCTCGGCGCATCACCCACGACGAGCACAGCCGTCTCTCGGCGGCATTCCGGCACGCCGTCGACCAGCCGGCGGACGCGGGACGGCTCGCACAGCTCGCGCCGGATGCCACCGCGCCCTCGACGCTGCTCGGCGGCCTCTACGCAGCCGCCTCCTTCCCCGACCGCGCCGAGTTCCGCGCCGCACTGGAATTCGCGGCGGGCGCACCGGACGGCGACTCTGTCGCCTGCGTGGCCGGCGCGCTGCTCGGCGCCGTGCACGGGGTCGAGGCACTGCCCGTCGACCTGGTCAGCCGTCACGAACTGGCGTGGGTCCTCGACACCCTCGCCCGCGACCTGCTGATGGAGCTCGCGGACTCACCCAGCGGCAGCGAGTACGTCCAGGGGTGGGATCCGCACTGGTGGCACCGCTATCCCGGCTGGTGACGGTTCGCCGAAGGGGCTGCGCGTCACGCAGAGGAGGTCTGCGACGGACCCGTCCCGCTTCGTACTGCGCGGGTGGTCTGTTCGGGGGTGCTCAGGGTGTCGGTTCCGCGGCGTCCTCGGTGGCCGGCCGTCGCGGCCGGTCCCCTCGATGGCCCCGGCCGGGGGACCAGCACCGCCCCGTCCTCGTAGACCTGTGCCAATGCGGTGGCGTCGCCGCTGTTGCACCGCTCGGCGAACACCGCGGGCACCTCTTCGGGTCGATCGGCCAGTTCTCGCATGATCGACAGACGTCCTTCCGTGCCGGGAGAATCGAGTGCTCCACACGCTAGGACGCGATCTCGTGGCTCACCGAACGGTTGGTCACCCGGCAGGGCTGCCCGACGACCCCCACGCGAATGTCACGGCGCCCACTCCCTCCTGCCCGGTGCAGATCACGCTGGCGACCCTGCGCCGACGCTGGACGACGCTCGTGGTTCGTGAGCTGCTGCGCGGCGACCGCTCCTACAGCGAACTGCGCCTGGCCCTGCTCACGCTGTCGGACAAGGTGCTGTCCGACCGGCTGGCGCAGCTCGGCGAAGCCGGAGTCGTCGAGCGCGACCGGCGCCCGGGCTGGCCGCCCCGAGTCCGTTACGCGCTCACCCCGCGAGGGCGCCGCCTCGGCCCGGTCCTCCAAGCCCTGTGGGACTGGGGAGCGGAGGACCCGAGCTGAGACGACCCGCGCGGCCGGCACCCCGTCTTCGTGCAGGGCGACAAGCGGGTAAGCGGGTCGTGGCGGGGCAGAAGGTCTCGCCCGCCGGGCAGCTGATTTCGGGAGTCGGTGCGAATCCCCTTGCTCAATGGTCAAGAATCGTTGACCATTAGCCGCATGCCTACTGACGATCTTCCCGAGACGTTTCACGTCACCACGGACGAGCAGTTGCGCGCCGTCTCCAATCTCACGCGTCACCGGATCATGGCCGTGCTGCGCTTCGAGCCATCGACGATCACGCAGATCGCCGAGCGGGTCGGCCTGGCGAAGGGGTCTTCCAGCTACCACGTGCGGCTGCTGGAGCGGGCCGGCCTGGTGAGGGTGGTGCGGACGCGGAAGGTGCGGGGCGTCACCGAGCGGTACTACGCGATGGCCGCGCGGGCGATCGTGCTGCCGGATCCGGGCGAGGGAGGCCCGGATGTGCTGATGCGGCATGCGGTGGCGGATCTGGAGGCGTCGCCGGCGGATGGCGAGCGCCATGTGGGGATGGCGCATCTGCGCCTCACCGAGGAGCAGTTCGCGCAGTTGGGGGAGCGGTTGCAGGCTCTGGCGGACGAGTATCGGGCGCTGTCCGATCCGTCGCTGCCGGACGCCTCGCTCGTCTTCGCGCTGTTCCGTCCGGCATCGCGTGTGCAGGCCGAAGGGGACGCCAAGTGACCGAGTACGTACGGGAGTTGCCGACCGGCTTCGGGCGACTGTGGGCCGCGCAGACGATCTCCTCGCTCGGTGACGGGGTGACACATGCCGCGCTGCCGCTGCTCGCGCTGACGCTGACGCGGGATCCGATGGCACTCGCCGTCGTCACGGCCGCGGGGACGCTGCCGTGGTTGCTGTTCGGGGTGCTCGGCGGTGCACTGGTGGACCGCTCGGACCGCCGGCGCACCATGTGGGTCACGGACGCGGCGCGTGCGGTGCTGCTCGCGATACCCGCGGCGGCAGCCGTGCTCGACGTGCTGAGCATTCCCCTGCTCGCCGCCGTCGCCTTTCTCCTCGGCCTCGGCGGACTCTTCTTCGACACCGCCGCCACGGCTTACCTGCCGGATCTGGTCGGCCGCGACCCCGCGCTCCTGGAGCGCGCCAACTCCCGTCTGCGCGGCGCCCAGACCGCCATGTCCGGTTTCGCCGGGCCGCCCGCGGGCAGTGCGCTGCTCGCGCTCGGGCGGGCGGTACCGCTGCTCGCCGACGCGGTCTCGTTCGCGCTCTCCGCACTGCTCGTACGGTCGCTGCCCGCCATGCCCCGGCCTGTGCCGGAGGCCCGTGAGTCACTGCTGCGGCAGGCGCGGGCCGGGGCCTCGTACGTCTTCCGGGACCGGCTGCTGCTCGGGCTCGCGCTCCGCCCGGCCGTCGGGAACATCGCCTTCCTCGCCGTGGAGACCGTCCTCGCCCTCTTCGCGTACGACCACCTCGGCATCGGTGCCTTCGGCTTCGGCCTGCTCCTCGCGGCGGAGGCCGCCGGCGGCCTGCTCGGCGCGGGCATCGCCTCCTTCCTCGGCCGCCGACTCGGCACCGGCACCGCACTGACCTGCACAGCCGCCGTCGAGGGGCTCGCCATCCTGGGCCTGGCCGCCGCCCCGAACCCGTATGTGGCCGGCCTCGCGCTCGCCGTCTGCGGGGCCGCCATGGGCGCCACCATGGTGCTCGGACCGTCCCTGAGACAGGTCATCGTCCCGGCCCACCTCATGGGCCGCGTCGCCTCCACCTCCCGCATGCTGGCCATGTGCGCCGCCCCCGTCGGGGCCTTCCTCGGCGGCTGGCTGGCCACCACCTACGACATCCGCACCCCGCTCTACGCCGCCGCCGTACTCCTCCTGGCGATGACGGCCGTCACGGCATCCATGACCAGCAACCGCCGGGTCGAAGCGGCGCTGCGTGCCGCCACCCCGGCCGGCGGCCCAGACCACCACCCGGCCCCCGACGATCCCGCCCGCCCCGCCCAGGCGAGTGCACCCGACGTGTTGTGAAGCCTGCCGCGACGTCCCACAACACGTCGGGCGCCCGGCCCCCGCGGGCTGCTGCAGTCAGGCGGCACTTGGACGGTGCCCGAACCGGCCGCCCGGCTCGGGTCGAAGAGCGCACCGTGCGCCGGTACGTGGCTCAGCTGATCGCCCTCGACGCGCCCGTGGAATCCGCGCGCGGCCGCTACGGCGGGTATCGGGGCCGGCCCCCCGGACACCGCCTTGCCCTCGCTTGCAGGAGGTGCTCAACACCGACAAGGGTCTGCGCGGCGGGCGGCGACGATGTCACGAACCCGGAGGTGGTGAAGCCGCGACGTGCCGGCCCACGACCGCCCGGCCGCCCTGCGCCTGACCTGACGTGCACGCATCGCTCTATAGTCACCCGGGGCCACAATCGTCCGGGGGATCGGAACACATGCGACGCACAAGATCACTGCTCACGGTCGTTCTCCTGAGCGCCGTCGGAGTGTTGCTGCTCGGTGCCTGCGGAACGCTGCGGGCCGGTTCCGGCGACGCGGCGACTCCGACGGAGCCGGCGCGCTGGCAGACGTTCGCGCCGTTCAGGGTGACCGCGGCCCGCCTTGCCGACGACTCGCGCACACTCAGCGTCGACGCCGAGGTGCCCGGCGGCGGGAAGACGTGCGCGCGTGACCTGAAAGCGGTCGTCACCGACACCTCGGACCGCACCGTGTGGGTGCAGGTGACGTTCTCCGCCTTGACGCGCGACGGCGCTCAGAGCACCGACTGCCGCACGACCGCGACGGCCACGGCGACGGTGCGGCTGCCGTCCCCGCTCGGCCACCGCGAACTCGCCACGGACACCCACACGGTGTTCACCGCGGACGGCGCCCGCCTGCCCGACCTGCGCCTGTGCGGCGAACTCGGCTGCCACCCCGAGCCCGTCGGCTGCACTCCTGCTTCGTACGACCAGGCGGTCATGGCCCTCGACGTGCCGAACCACACCTACCGCGGCGAGGAGCACTGCGACGGGAAGTGGCTGGTGTTCGACGTCTCCTCGCGCATGGGCCCGGCCTGCCCCGAGGGCGCGGGTCCCGGCTGCGGGGCGAGCATCGGTGACCGCTGGTTCTTCCGGGCCGAGAAGTCGGAGTGGAAGCCGATCGCCCGTGGCACGAGGGGCGGATGCGCCGATGTCCACCGCATCGAGCCCGCCTTTCCGTCCGCCCTGTGCTCCGAACTTCCTCCGCTCAAGCGGTCGAACGAGGGCCGGTAGCGAAAACGCTGGTGGCAGCCAGCCGTTGGGGGCCGGGGCCAGCACGGTCGCCTCGTGGCGGACGGCGCGTTCGGCGTACCGCATGGCGACCGAGCGGTGCCCACGAGCACGGGGGAGTGGATCGCCGGATTGGAATGGCCTCGGGCGCGCCTACGGCTGGGTCACCCAGGATGGCTTCCCTGTGCCCGTGGGCCACGGGCTCGGCTGTCCTGCGTCGGAGCGCTGCCCGGCCTTGGCGGCGGGGCCCGGGTCGACGGGCCGCCCGGGCAGCAGAGCCAAGAGCCCGGCCGGGGAAGGGCGCCCCCGGCCGGGCCGGCACGGTGTCAGCTCTTGGGGCACTCCTTCCACGCGAGGTGGTAGACGGTGCTGATGTCACCGTCGGTGGAGTCCATGGTCATGTAGCTGGTGGTGGCCGGGTCGGACGTGCCGGCGTTCACGCGGAGCTCGGTGTTGATGTTGAAGTTCCGTTGCACGCCGCAGGGCGCCCACACGAGCTGTGCCCAGTCGGTGTCGTCGGTGGCCTGCCAGTTGTCCTCGTACGGACCTCGGAAGGTGTGCGTCCGGGACGCGGTGCTCGGCGAACCCTGGAAGTAGTACGAGGCCTTCTCCGTACTGCTCGCTCCGCGCTGGAGAGACGCGTAGCCACGGTAGTCGGCGCTCGCGATCGCGTAGGTGAACCCCTGCGGCACATGCACCAGCAGGTTGAGCTGGCAGTTCCTGCGGGCTGCCGTGGGGGAGGAGCTGCCGCCCGCCTGCGCCAGGTACTCGCTGTAGGTGACGGTGAAGGCGGTGTTGTCCTCGGACACGGCGATGGCGGCGCTCCCCAGGGGACAGCCGGAGCCGTTCACCGTGGCGATGTCGATGACGATCCTGTCCGGGGGCGGATCGGCGATCGACGACGGGCTTGCCTGCGCGGGCAGGACCGAGGCGAACAGAGCGATGATCGCTCCGCTCACCAGTGAGGCGATTCTCATGGTTCTCCCATCCGGTGCTTCGGTGCCGGGCGAGCGCGGGCGCACGGGGGCGTCCGGTCGAGGGCTGGGGGGTGCGGCGCGCCACAGGGTCGGGCGGCCGTCACGGACCTACTGCGGTGGATCGACACGCTCTCGGTGCGGAGAGGGTGGTGCAGCCGACAACGGTTGGACCGTCATGTGCACGGCATGGCATCCCGGGGTGGCCCCGCCGGTACGGGCGGGAGCGATTGAATGCTAGAGGCCCGGGCGCGCACGAGCAGGACGCAGCCCAGCCAACAACCGCCCCGCGAACGGCCCTTCCTCTGGCTCGGAACATCCGGTGGTGCCGCCCGCGCAGGCCGAGAGGCCCGTGAGGATCTCGCCCTGAGCGTCTTCGTGCACCACTGCGGGCCGCACCCGGACGCCGGCTCCCGCCTGTATGGCTGGTTGCCTGGCACCGCGCACCTCGACCACCACTGGTGTTGACGAGCCCTGTCTGACCCGACACACAGGCTGTCGCCAGGGAACGCAGATCAGGAGGCGTCTTCGGCCTCCCCATCACCACAGCCCCCCACACCACCGCGACCCGTCGGGGGGCGCAACCCGCACCCTCGACCGCCTCCTGCGCCTCGCAGGCGACGTGCGGATGCCCCGGACCGGCATCGGTGAGTGTCGGCGGCGCCTGGGAGCATGCTGAGCCATGGACGAAGCGCTGAGGATTCTGGAGCACGAGTTCCGCAACGAACCGGGGAGTTTCCTTCTGCGGCTGCGATGCGATCTTGTCTGGGACCGAGATGCCTTTTCGCGTCTTGAGAGTGCTGCGCGTGCGGTCTGCGAGCGTCTCGAAGATGCTGAAACGCTCCCCAGATGGCTTGCAGTGGGCTATTACCAGCTGGCCACTGAGGTACCGGCCTGGACGAGCCACCCCGACTTTCCACGACCGGAGCCGCGTGAGTACTACGACGCCTGCATCGAGCGGCTGACCGACCTCGCGGATTGGTTCTTCCATGGATGGCACGCCTACACGGAGCCCCATGAATGGACGGAACTGTAGCCTCCTGCTCCCCACCGTCGCGGGCATGGCCCGCGACGGCGCCCGGGGGCGTCCGACTGCGTCGGCCTGCCGCCCGCTGCGGTCCGTGGCCGGCGAGCGCCTCGGGCTTGTCAACACTCAGTGTGGTGAGGCGGGTCCTGGGCCCTGAACAGGCGTGGCAGCGGGGCAGCGGGGTTCGTATGATCCATGATGGGACGGGGCTCGTAGCGCAGTGGTCGTCGCGCCTTCACCGCATGTAGGAGGACGCCGGTTCGAATCCGGTCGACCCCGTCCTGTCTCTTCCACAGCACCTTTCTCCGACCTTCGCATACGCCCAAACCGTGGCTCAGCGTCCCGGCACAGAAGCCGTGCCAGAACCGCCGGAAGTGAACGAAGCCACTGGCCCTGCCTCGGTGTGCGGGTGATGCGGCGCCGGATGCCTCTTGAGAATGCCCGGCGGGGAGTGGCGGGAGTCAGTACCGGACGGCGCGGGTGGCGGTGCCGGTCAGCGCATCAGTTCCCCGGCGTTGACCAGCAGCGACTGCCCGGTGATCGCCCGCGCCCGGTCCGAGGCCAGGAAGGCCGCCGCCTGCGCCACGTCTCCGTCCGTCGCCAGCTCCGGCAGCGCCATCCGCTCGGTCAGCCGGGCCAGCACCTGGGCCTCCGGCACCTGCTCGGTGTGCGCCGTGAACTGCACGTACGCCTGTACCGGCGGCCCCCACATCCAGCCCGGCAGTACCGTGTTGACCCGGATCCGGTGCGGCCCCAGCTCGCGGGCCAGCGAGTACATCGCCGAGGTCAGCGCCCCCTTCGACGCCGCGTACGCCGCTTGACGCACCTGCGAGGGCGCTGCCACCGCCGACTGCGTGCCGATCAGGACCACCGAGCCGCCCTGCTCCTTCAGAGCGGGCAGACAGGCCCGGGTCATCCGCAGCGTGCCGAGCAGGTTGACGTCCAGGACGCCCTGCCAGGTCGCGAAGTCCGCGTCCTCCAGGCCGCCGAAGTAGGAGTCCCAGGCGGCGACGTGGACCACCGCGTCGATCCCGCCGAAGCGTTCGACGGCGAGCGCGGCGAGCGCCTCGCACTGGGCCTCGTCGGTGATGTCCGTGACCCGGTACGCGGTGCGGCGCCCCTCCGGGTCGATCTCCGCCGCGGACTTGGCGAGGTTGGCCTCGGTGCGGGCGCCGAGCACGGCGTTCCCCCCGTCCCGTACCACCGCCTCCACGATCCGGTGCCCGAGCCCGGCACCCACCCCCGAAACGACGACCGTCTTTCCCTGGAGCAGCATCCGGACCCTCCTCGACCCTGGCCATCTATCTGACGGCCCGTCAGAGTAGAAGTCCGTCGACGACAAGGGAAGACCTGGGAAGGGGTACGGGAGTGAGCGAGGAGACCCACAGCGAGACGTACGCGGAGCTGGCCGCCGTCGGTCCGTACGGCGTGCGTCCCGGCCACGCGCTGATCACCATGGTGGAGCCGCATCCGGGCCACGAGTACGCGTACAACCGCTGGTACGAGGACGACCACTACTACGCCGGCGCGATGGCCATGCCCTGGATGTACGCCGGGCGGCGCTGGGTCGCCACCCGCGAACTCCAGGAACTGCGCTACCCCGAGAAGTCCGCGGTCGCCCAGCCGGTCACCGCGGGCGCCTACATCTCCACGTACTGGATCACCGAGGGCCGCTACGCCGACCACATGAAGTGGACGGTCGGGATCAACAAGCGGCTGAACCGCGACGCCCGGGTCCACCAGGCCCGGACCCACGTCTTCACGTCCTTCCAGGACCACGAAGCCACCGTCTACCGCGACGGCGCCGCCGGCCCCAGGGACTTCCACGCCCTGGACCACCCGTACCGCGGGCTCGTCCTGCAGGTGATCGACGCCGAGGACGCGGAGAAGCGGGCCGAGCTCCTGGAGTGGCTGCGCTCCCGGGAACTTCCCCGCCGGCTCGCGGGCTCCCCGGCGGCGATGGTGACCGTCTTCCGGCCGACCCCGCTCCCCGGCGACCGGATGACCTATGTGAAGCAGGTCGAGGGCGTCGACACCCGGCTCACGCTGCTCTGGTTCCTGGAGGCGGACCCACGCGAGTGCTGGCAGGCGCACTTCACCGGGCTCGACGCGGACGGGCTCGGCCGCGTCGAGCTGGTGGCCCCGTTCATCCCGACGGTGCCGGGGACCGACCGGTACGTGGACGAGCTCAGGTGACGCGTCGGGGGCAAGGCCGGGCCCCCTCGACCCGGACGGCGGACCGGTCGAG
This sequence comes from Streptomyces sp. NPDC051909, assembly GCF_040681095.1. Taxonomy (NCBI): domain Bacteria; kingdom Bacillati; phylum Actinomycetota; class Actinomycetes; order Kitasatosporales; family Streptomycetaceae; genus Streptomyces; species Streptomyces sp. NPDC051909. The sequence goes on from NZ_JBFAYA010000012.1 coordinate 237,427, forward strand.
GCCGCTCCTCGGGGGAGGTGCCCTTGGACGTACTTCCGCTGAGACCGGACCTCGAGGACCTTCTCCTCCAGCCGGACGAGAACGCCCGCCTCCTCGAACGTGCACAGGACGCGCGGAAGGAATCGGCGAACCGCCCGTACTCCTCCGCTTCCGTCAGCGCCGGCGACTCGTCGAACCCAGGGCTGCACCGCTTCGAACGTCGGCGTGGGAACGAACCGACCGTTCAGCCATGGAAGGCGGCCTCGTCGATCACCATGTCGCCGAGGAGTCGTCCTGCCGCATCAGTCGCCAGACGCCGCCCTGCTGCCCAACCTGCGGGAGCGGGAGGTCACCTTCGTGGACGACGGCGTCCTGGCGGTGCCGGACGCGGCGGGAGTCTTCGCCGGGTGTGGCATCGAAACCGACTGAGCCCCGGTCGGTACGGAATCGGTGTCATGGGCGAGGAGGAGGCAAGGAGGACACCGGCATGAGACGACCGGGGCTGTCCGGGATCGGTTGCGGGTTATGGCCGCGTTGCGCGGTGTCAGCATCCACCAGCTTCTTGAGGGCGGCCGTCGCCCGCGGCGGACAACCGTGCTGACACCTGGCTTCCCGCTTGCTCGCGGTACTGATCACGGACAGCCAGGAGGTCGCCGCGACGCTTGAGCGGCGGGCCCATCGATCGACGTGTCTGGGCAGGCTTCGTGCGCGGGACCCGGTCCGTGCACCGTCGACAACCGGCCCTGCGGGGGAGACTCGCGAAACCTCCTCTGGCTGGGTCGGTCGCGGCCCGCCGCGGGCCTTGGGGCAGTCATGCGGCGGGGCCTACGGCCGTCTCGGTTCCGGGGTCAGGCGCGCCACACCTCGGCCGCGGCGAGGAACGCCGACGACGACGGACGGTCCGGAGTTCCTCCCAGACTGATCTCGCCCGGCTGGACACGGCCGTCGACGCGTGCTCGGGCTCGTCCGCACGGGCCGAACACCAGGCTCAGGCTGTGATCCACGCCGGCCAGCGGAAACCGGTCGGTGGCGAAGGCGCGCCGGTCGAGCACCTCGGCCATGCGCACCTCGATGCCTCCGCCCCGGGCCTGCAGCCCGGACGCGAGGTCGAGCCGAACCTGGACCGCGGACCGTTGGAACCGGGGTGCGGACCAGGGCAGACCGTCGAGTTCGGGGAAATGGCGGACGAAGTGATCGGCCAGCCAGAGCGCGAGGCGCGGATCTTCCCCGACGGCCCTCACCCCGTCCGGCCGCCAGAGCACGATGGCATTCCCCGAGCCATGTGTGGACCACTCCACCTGCCAGATGGAGATGTAGGCCGTGCACGAGCCTGACCTGTCGAAGAGCTGGAGGCCGGGGTTTGCGCCGACCAGAATCGGCTTGCGCAGTGCGGGATCGTTGTCCGCAGCGTCGCCGACGGCCGAAGCCGGGGTGGCGGTGGCCAGGAGCCCCATCGCGCCGAGGGCGGTGCCCATGCGCACGATGCCGCGTCGGCTGACGGCTGCGGCAGGCCGGTCGTGGTCGGAGTCGGTACGTGTTCGTTCGGAGCTCAAGGCGCCTCCTCGGTCGTGGCCACACGGTTGCGGATCACCATCCGGTGGGGGCGGCGTTGGCTTCCATGCATTCGAGGCCCTTCGAATCCATCGGCCCGTCCCGGCGACGATGGGACACTCTCGGGATGGCGATGAGGGTGCGGCTGGACGCACGGGCTTGGAGCAGGTCACGGTTTGCCACGTCTGCGGCCATGGAGGTTCTCGGTGTGCTGCGGCATCGCGGCCGACATCCGGCCGCTCACGCGCGGGAGTGGCATGCTCGTGCCCGGCGGGCTCTCCCGCCGGGGCAGCTGGCGCTGCTGGAGGCTCTGGTGCCCGCCGATCACAGCTACGCCCCGGACTTCCTGACACCCGTGCCGCGCCACGGCGAGTCGATGCGGGAGGTGGCTGCCCGTATCGCGGCGACCCCGGGCGAGGAGGTCGACTACCAGCTCGACATCGCGATCCGCGGCCGGCGTGTGTGGCCCCACGTCCTCGCGCTGCATCGCAGCGGGGCAACCTACGAGCGGTGGAGGCGACCGATGCCCCCGGCGCTTGCGAGGGTGGCACGCCACGGCGGTGCCGCTGTGGCGACTGCTGCCGCCACAGCGATGGCGACCCTGTTCGAGTCCGTACTGGCGCCGGACTGGCCACGGGTCCGAGCGGTCCTGGATGCCGACATCAGCAACCGTGCCGACCGGATGGCCGCGCACGGCGCGGCGGCGGTGCTCGACGATCTCGGCGAGCGGATGCGCTGGACCGGCGCCGAGCTCGTACTGGAGCGCCCCTACTCCGGGATCATCGACTGGGCTGACGAAGGGGTGCTCTTCGTGCCGGCCACGACGCTGGTCGGCCCGGTGCTGTTCGCTGCCGAACGTCCCCACCCGCCGGTGCTGATCTATCGGGCGCGCGGCATCGGCGCTCTCGGGGAGCGCCCGGCGGGCGCGGCGGAATCGGCTCTGACGGGACTCGTGGGCGTGACCAGGGCCGCACTGCTGACCACGCTCGACGTGCCCGCGTCCACGGTCGAGTTGAGCCGGAGGACCGGCTGGAGCAGCGCGACCGTGTCGTACCACCTGGGCATTCTGCTGCGGGCGGGACTGGTCGAACGAAACCGCCGCGGTCGCGTCGTCCGATATACAAGGACCGGCCTCGGGACGGCGCTCGCGACATCATCGGCGCAGGAGCAGGCATCCCGTGCCGCGCAGCCGCCATCTGCGATCTGCACCGACAGTTCGACGGCGCCCGCCGAAAACCGCCGATCCGGCATACCGGGCCGACGCCAGTGCTCCGTCAAGCAAGATTCGGCCCCTGTTGACGACCCCTGTCCGGACGAACTTCGTGGCCGGCGATGAGTTTCCCCGTCTGCCTCCGTCTTATCTGGTGAACACCATGGAAGCGGAGGCATCGGGTGAGCAAGTCCACCCGCATCACACCGGGGGTCACGGTCGGGATTCGCGTCACCGACCAGCAGAGAGCCGTCGAGTTCTACGACGGTGAGCTCGGCTTCGAAGTACGCCGGGACGTGCCCTTCGGCGGCGGGCACTGGACCGAGGTGGCACTGCCCGGGGCGACGACTGTCGCGCTCCTTTCCGAAGGAGTCCGGATCGGCATCCGTCTTATGACAAGGGACGCCGACGCCTGCCACGCGGACCTACCCGCACGCGGCGTCGATGCGGATGCGGAGGTCGTCGGACGGGACCCGCAGCGCCGCCCATGTCTGCTGTGCGCGACTCTGCTGTGCGCGACCCGGACGGTATCAGCCTCATCCTTATCGAAAGCTCGTGAACAGGAGGCATCCCTGATGGACAAGCAGTTCACCGCGACCCTGCAGAAGAGCCCGAACAAGGGCGGCTGGACCTACCTCGTGTGGCCCGAGTCGGCCGAGTTCTTCGGCACCCGCGGCCTGGTGAAGGTCCGGGGCACGATCGACGGGTATCCGTTCCAAAGCTCGTTCATGGCCCTGGGGGACGGCACGCACAAGCTGCCGGTGAAGGCGGACGTGCGCAAGGCGATCGGCAAGGAGGCAGGGGACACCGTGACCGTCCACCTGGAGGAGCGGGTGGACACCTGACATCCGGCGTTGCCCCATTCGTCCAAGGCGGCGGGTTGAGTGTGGTCAGAAGCCGAAGGAGTTGTGCGGTTCGGGGTCGGTGGAGAACATTCGGGCTTACTTCGCTTTGACGGACATCGGAGATCAGGGGCTTGGGCCCCGGAAGGATGATGTTCATCATGGAGAGCATGGGGAAGAGGAAGGCGCG